>CAZTOF010000333.1:0-4252 GCA_964615515.1 uncultured Gemmatimonadaceae bacterium | reverse complement strand
CGCGCTCCCCCGCCGCGGCGGGGGAGCGCGCCCCTGTCCTGTCCATTCCCTTTCCTCCTGCCATCGTGCAACTCTCTGACTCGCCCTACTCTAATCATTTTACCCTCCCGCGTCTCCCCCCACGTTGGCAGATAGGGGGGGGCGCCGAGCAGCCGCTGCAAGTTGTCTCCGATGTTCCCGGTCGCCCCGTACGGTTCGGAATAGGGACTAAGGCGCGATTGTGTCATGGACAGAGTCTGGCTTCGAGGTCGCGGTACGCGGCCGCCTGGCAACGGAACTCCTCCGCAACCGACAGGTCGATAGTGTACGCAACATCGTGAACACCACGGGGAACCAGCCCGTCTTTCAACATCGTGCGCGTCAGTCGCGGAAACCCCGGGCGGATCTCGTAGAGGTGCTCAGATTCGTGTCGGAAGCTGTGACGATTCCACTCGTCGGCAAAGGCATCAGGGCACCCCGCAGCATTCAACAGTTTCTCGACCCTCGCCGGTTCATCGGCCTTGGAAAGTGCGCTTCGGGCCAAGCTGCCCAGACTGAGGATTCCACCCGCGACCGGCTCGAGGACAAGACGCAGGAGGTGGAGCGTACCGCCGGCTGGCGCCTCCAATTGCGCGAGACTATTGATGGTGACCGCGGACTTTGCCGATTGCAGGGTTGCCTTGATCTCCAGAGAGGTGTCGCCGACCCGGAAGTCGTGTCGGTCTCCCACCGGTCCCCGCCATGCCCGCCATCCCGATGCCGAGCGGTCGAGCAGTCGGTCGAGTACTAGGAGTTCGGCTACCAGCCCGGCGACTCTACCGGTGCTTACATCTGTCGCTTGGCCACGCATCAGCAGGGCGCGAAAGTCCGCAACCGTGGACTGTGCAGCATCCGCGCAGGTATCACCCTCTACGACGCGCTTCAGCATTTCGTCGACCACTTCTCCGAACACGGCTTCCAGCTCCTCGCGAACGCAGATCAGATCCAGGAAACGAAGGCGCGTCCCCTTGTAACTGAGCAGTGACACGGAAACGGAGAGCGCATTGCCAGTGTCCATCGAGGCAGGCCTCTCATGGCGAGTCAACGGCAGGAGCAGTCGGGGTTCCCCGTTTGTTCCGACCGCCAGCCGAACCGGACCGGCCGCTGTGGATACGTCCGTCGACATCGTCGGGATCTCCAGGCCGCCACCGGAATGGCTACCAGCGCGCAGCAGTTCCCAATGGGTAGTTGCGTTGCTAGTCACCTCCCTGCTCGACCCCCGCAGCCTCGGCCTGCGCTGCTTCTTCCGCTTCCATCTCTTCGATCTCGTCAGCCGAATGCGGCCTCAGCTTAACGGACACAAACTTGGCGCCCTCGGTCACCGATCCAGGGAAGACGATCCCAAGACCCAAGACATCGAATGCCGCATCGAGAGGAACGCGGACGTTGCTCTGCCGCTTGGGCTTGGAGCTGCGGTCGATCGGGTACAGCAGCAGCAGAGGAATGTGTCCAACCGATTCGATACGGGTGGCCTTCAGTTGGCCCCATCCTGCATCGTCTGGTACGTCAGGACCACAGTCGAACAAGAGATCCCGTTTTGACATGAGTGCCTTTATGTCGGCGACAGACGGGCTGCCAGCGAGTCTTGCACGAGTGACGGCTCGGACCATCCCTGCGGTACCAAGCGGCTCAGCGCAAAGGGGGCCTCTTGCGGCCTCAACAATCCCGACACTCCAGCTGTCGAGACGGCCGTCGTCCTGCTCGAGGAACTCTAGCAGCATCCCGGGTGACAGGTCGGTGTGGATCGGATGGACGGAATAGCTTTCGAGGAAACGCCGGATCGATGACCTCGGGACACCGCGCCAGAGCTTTCGTCTTGCCGCGTCCGCAACCCTCCGCCCGAGTGCATCAGCATGGCTCACAAGCTCGGTAGCCGCAGCCCAGTTCTTGCGCAACGTTGTCTCGTCGCGATGGTCGAAGCGGACGGTCTGCCGGTGCGTACCCCAGTAGCTGACCGCGCAACGCCTGGCAGCCCGCATCTTGCCTGCTGCTGTGATTGCCATGCCCGGAATCGCACGGATCCTTACGGCGATGTCCATGGGGGTCAGATCCTGCCGTCGATATTGTTCGATTTCCTCCCGCACCTCTTCTTCAACAGAGGCAAGCGCCCGAAAACGCAACCGGAGTTCCTCCGGTAGCCAGATCCGCGGAAGATCTTCGTAGCCTGGTCTGTAGCCGAACCACCGGCCCAACTGGAGCAGTGTATCGTACTGACTTGTTGAACGCAGGAAATAGCTGACCATCAATCCCTCGAGTGTCAGACCTCGCGCCAAGATCGAGCCGCCCACCACAATGTATGTCTTGGGCGGTCCCGTGTAATCGATCCGGTCGTTGCTGGCTCCATTCTCTATCGGGAACTCGATGACGTCGAGTACGCTACGGAGCCTCTCGAAGACCTGATCAACAGAGACAGGCGATGCACCGGTGATGTGTGCAGGCACGCGATTCTGTTCTGCATTCCAGATGGCCCGGATGCGCCGACCACGTTCCGATGCCGGATCTACAATTGCGTTACGGTTTACAAGCACCCAATCCTGAATGAGTTCCGCCACACGCTCATGAGCCACTTGGTAGGCGGACGTATGGACGAGCATCGTCATATGCTGTGTATCCCCGCGGGCGCCCCGCGCAGCACAGCAGGCCAAGAAATAGAGAATCGCGGTTTCGAGGCTATCTGTCATGACGGGCTGGAAATCACCACGCTCCTCTCGACTCCGCGGCTGAAGAAGTGCTTCTTCCTCGCCTGGTACGTCCCGGATCATGTCGAAGCCGTCCTCCTCGGGCTGTACATCCTCGGGGTCGGACGGAACCATTCCGAACAGGCTTTCGGTGCCGAAGTACCTGTCAGGTCTGGGGAGTGCGCAAAGAAAATCGCGAGGATAGAGGTCATCGAATTCCTGGCCGTCGGCCGCGTACGGATCAATTAGCACATTGGCAAAAGGCGTGGCCGTGTAGCCCACGTATGTGGCAGCAGGCAACGTCGACAAAAGCTCGCGTATACGCTGATTGATGGCTGTCATGTCGAGTTCGCCGCGTGCGGTGTTGACGCTTGCCTGATCGCACTCATCGTCGATGACCAGTATTCGCAGGCGCTTCAGGTCCGGAAGATGCGTCCTCTTCACCGCGTTCCTGAGCTCGCCCAGCGGCGACACGTTCTTCTTGATGACCGCCAGCTGCGCCTTGTCACGAAGAGAGAGGAAGCCGCCGTACGGTGGAGCACGGAAGTCACGATCCAGTTCGTTCGGAGTAAGAACATGCCAGCTAGGCGGATTCCTGCTAACCAAGTCGTCGACGAGCCGCATCTGCGTCTGGTAGCGCAGCTTGTTCGTCATGCCCGCAAGAACAATGACCGTGTTGTATCCGGCGTCCAGAGCCTTTGCTATCACCGCAGTCATGTTAGCTGTCTTTCCGGACTGCACATGGCCGACTACGAGACCTCGGCAGGCAAATTGCTCCCCCGCTGGGTTCTCCAAGAGCGATACGATTTCGTTGGAGGCCTCACCGATGCCGTCTACGGAATCCTCCGGCCATCCCTTCGCTTTCAGAAGGAAATCCCGAACCGCCGGCCAATGACGATCGGTCGGTTTCGGCCCGAAGTACCACGGGGGTCGCTTCTGCAACACTGAGTACCTGTGGAGGATTTCCAGTTTCTCGAACTGCTGTTCGGCGACTTGCCTGGCTTCAGCGATTTCTTCGGAGTGGCCTGCTGAGAAACCCGGCATTAGGACCTCCAACTCCTGACGCACTTCGTCGAGAGCAGCGTCAAGATCTCCCGTTCCGGGCAATGCCTTGAGGATTAGCGCGACCAGTTGATCGACTTGCGGTCCTGGCATGGGGGACTCCATCGGTGAAGTGGCAGTTGACCCCGGGGTGTGGTCACCCTCGGGGCTGGTGGCGGAGTCGAAGGTACCGCGCGCGGCCTGCTTGGCAAGGGGTTTATCTACAGTGCGATGTCGAAATCGGTCTTCGGGATCGTCGGTTTCCCTGCCCCGTGGGGCCCACCCTGAACCGCCCATGCCAAGAGCCGTCCTCACCACCAAGGTCGATCCGTCCTACGACGACCTCCCAGAGGAGCGATACCACTTCCCGCGCACCTACCTAGTTTCCGTCCGTAAACTCGCAACTCGTTTGCGGGCAATGAGATACGGACGCCGGGGCGGGTCCGTTTCGCTGGAAATCGGAGGCACAACCCGTTATCTTTGTGCATCGACAAGCGGTTGCAGCCACGCCAATT
>CAZTOF010000332.1:0-2478 GCA_964615515.1 uncultured Gemmatimonadaceae bacterium | reverse complement strand
ATCGCCGATGGCGGGATCCGCTATTCGGGTGACGTGGTCAAGGCGCTGGCGGCGGGGGCGCACTGCGTGATGATGGGTTCGGTGCTGGCCGGCACCGAGGAATCCCCGGGCGAGGCGTTTCTGCTGGAAGGGCGGCGCTTCAAGACGGTGCGGGGCATGGGGTCGCTCTCGGCGATGGAGGAAGGGTCGGCGGACCGCTACTTCCAGGACGATACGAATGCGCGCAAGCTGGTCCCCGAGGGGATCGAGGCGCGGGTCGCGTACAAGGGTCCGGTCTCCGACACCGTCTTCCAGCTTGCGGGAGGACTGAAGAGCGGCATGGGCTACTGCGGTGCCGAGTCGCTCGAGGATCTGCGGGCGAAGGCCAGGTTCGTGCAGGTGACCGCGGGCGGACTGCGAGAGTCCCACCCCCACGACGTCACGATCACCCGTGAGGCGCCGAACTACAGCCACTGAGGCGGCCCGGGGGACTCCCGGGGCCGCGTCCTCCCGCAACGGCCACCTTGTCCTCTCAATTCCCGGAAGGGGTATGAAGAGCCACCCGATGCCGGGGACCGGCCGCTCCCGATGCTCGCGCGTGCTCGTCCGCGGATTCCTCCTCCCGGCACTGGTCACGGGGTGCATGCAGTCCTTCGATCCCCCTCCGCCGGATGGCGCCCCCGCGAGGCCCGGAACCGGAAGCGCCGAACCGCGGCAGGGTTCGCCGCCGGCGCCAAGCGGGGGACCGAAGATCGGAACATCGGCGGGAGTCGGCGCGGCCGGAGTCCGCCACGACGCCATTCTCTCCTCGCCCTGGACACGCGACGAGAAGATTCAAGAGCGGATCGACTGGTGGGTGGACTACTGGCAGACGCGCGCGCCGGACAGGTTCGTGCGGGCGCTCGTACGCATGGGAAGGTACGAGCACTTCGTGGACGCCGAGGTGGCCGCGCGCGGCTTGCCGCCTTCGCTGCGCTACCTGCCCATCATCGAGGCGAGCTACTATCCGCGGGCCGCGTCGAAGGCCGGGGCGGGGGGCCTCTGGCAGTTCATGCCCGCGACGGCGCGCTGGAAGGGGCTCACCGTCAACCCGCTCGTGGACCAGCGTTTCGACCCGTACCTGTCGACGCCGCTCGCGCTCGACTACCTCGCCGACCTCCACGAGCAGTTCCGGTCGTGGTTTCTCGCGCTGGCGGCGTACAACGCGGGGCCGGGGCGTGTGGAACGGGCGATCCGGGATCACGGTGGCGGCGATCCCCGCGACGACGCCCTCTTCCGCAGGATCCGGGACCGCCTGCCGCCGGAGACCCGGGACTTCATCCCGAAGTACCTGGCCGCCGTCCGGATCGCGAGCGATCCCGCCGCCTTCGGCCTGACCGGGTTCACGAAGGACGCTCCGTGGACCTTCGATGAAGTGACCGTCGAGGGCGCGGCCTCGATCGATATGGTGGCGGTGGCGGCGGGCGCGCGGGAGGAGCGGGTGAGAGAACTCAACCCTCACCTGGTTCTCGGCCTGACCCCGGCGGGCACTTCCACGACGGTCCGTCTCCCGAAGGGTCTGGGGAGCGGGTTTGCGGGACGGTTCGCGGCCATCCCGCCGCAGGAGAGGGTGACCTTCACCGAACACACGGTCAGCCCGGGCGAGACGCTGTCGCACATTGCGCGGCACTACCGCGTGACGGTCGACGAGCTGCGCGCGGCCAATCCGGAGGTGGAACCCAGGCGGATGCAGGTCGGGACGCGGCTGGTGATTCCCAGGGTGCGGGCAACTCCGGCCGCGGTTGAAGGGGGGAAGGGGGAAGTCCGGTCGGAAGACTCCGGCAGCTTTCCCGCCACCTCCGGCAAAGGCGGCGCGCTCCCGATCGCCTGACCCTCGCGCGTGAAGAACGCCGCGTTGCCGTCACGGTCCATCGCCATCCGCGTCCGCCCCTCGTGGACCAGGCGGTGGTGCCGCCGGCAGAGCAGCCGGCCGCTCTTCATGGCCTCCGTGGCCAGGGGGAGTTCCTCGAGCGCGTGAGCAACCCGCACGTTCTCGCGCGCGGCGGCCGGCGTCCGCCCGGTGCGCCAGGCGAGCCACTCGGCGCAGGAGGCGAAGTTGTCGGCCCATCCTTCACGCCGGTCGAAGTCGGCGACGAGGGTGAGCATCTCACAGGTGGCGATGTTGATGCGGGCGGCGAGCCGGGCGATGCGCTCGCCGAGTTCGAAGAGGTCGTCGGACATTCCCGGGCCTTCCGGCAGCCTCCGGGGGTCATTGTGGAAGCGGTCCCCGGCGCCGCAGCGGGATCACCCGGCCGACGCGCCGCCGCGTACTGATGGCGCTCTTCAGCACGGGCCGCACCGTCTTACGACATATCACGTGTGACACGACATTAGCAACCCCGGCGGGGCTTCCTGGACTTCGCTCAACCCCGCCGCCAGACCCCGCTCCTCCCTCCCGACTTCTCCACCAGCCGGATCGCCTCGATCGTCATGCCGCGGTCCACGGCCTTGAGCATGTCG
>CAZTOF010000331.1:0-6778 GCA_964615515.1 uncultured Gemmatimonadaceae bacterium | reverse complement strand
CGTGATGTGCCGGGCCGGGTGTCAGGATCCCTGCAGGCGGCGGGGTCGCGGGTACCGGCTGCCGGGGCTGTCGGAGGCGAAGACGCCGCGGAGCTTCTGTCCGCCGAGGTCATCCATCCCGGCGCCAGGCGCCGGATCCTGCACGCGATGGAGATGGTGGCCCGGCCCGGCGGAACGGCTGCCCGGCTGGCGCCCGCGCTCCGTCGTCTGGAAGACAGGGTCCGTGAGCTACCGGGGGCCGCCGGCCACGAGGTGTACGGTTTCGCCAAGACGGGGACCCCGGCGGTTTCCGTGGTGCTGGGCGATGGAATGGCCGAACGGGAAGGTTCGGTCCTGGTGCTGGGTCTCCTGGTCGTGCCCGGGGAAGCGGGGCGCGCGGCCTCGCGGCGCACCACGGACTGGATCTCGGCCTGTCGGGTGGCACCGGAACTGCGGGCAGGCATACTCGGCGTGCCGCCGGCTCACCTGCTGGAAGCGGACCGTGGGGTCGGCGTGAGCATCGCGGTGTACCTCGACGACCTGGATCCGGACCGGCGGGAAGCGTCGGCAAGCGCGCTGGCGGTGGAGCTCATGGAACCGCTTACGGTGTACCTGGCGAAGCGGCTGGAGCGGCGGTTGAGGCGGGATGGGTTTGGTTCGGGAGGGTGAGCCGGAACCCGGTCGCCACGCTTCCTCCTCACCCATGGTACAACCGTGAATCGCGCGGTCAGGAACCCGGCAACGCGATCCTGTAGCGAACGACACGTTGGACATCCAGCTCCCCTCGCTCTACCGCCCAGACGAAGGAACGACCGAACACGGGAGGAGCCGAAAGGCTGAATCCCCGGGGCGGCACCACGGCCCCGAGATAGGTCCCATCGGCTTCGAAGACATCGTACCGGTGCGGCTCGACCCAGGTGAACGGAGGGGACTCGGGATCGGTCGGGTCGTGCTCCTCATTCGGGACCTGCCGCGCCTCCGTCCAGAGCCTCACCCAGATCCGGCCGTCGCTTCCAGCGGCAAGGCCCCTGAATGGCGGCTTGTGGTCCGGAATGGAGGGACCGTCCCAGCTCCACCCTGCATCGACCCGGCGCATCCTGTCCACGATCCTCCGTTCATGGCGGTCGCGTTCATCGTCCGGCACCGCCACCGGTGTGTGGTTCCTCTCGATGCGCAGCACGCCATCCTCCTGCCCGAGGTTGATTCGGTACGCGGTGGAAAGGGCCGACAGGAAGTGGCCGGCAGGGTGGACCGTCCAGTACCAGTTCGGGCTGAACGGAACGGTCGCGCCGACGGACATCCACCGGTCCCCGCTCTCGCTCTCGGCCCTCATGGAGTACTTGTCGTCGTCGAAGTCGGCGGGGGCTGCGGGGGGCGAGATCGTGTCGATATGCGTGCCGTCGGAGTCCATGACTATGAAGTGTACCTCGGGATCCGAGATGTCGACGTAGATTCGGCCGTGGTCATCGCGGTACAGCGGGGTATTCATGAAGTAGTCGCTCGGCAGATACTTCCACTCCTCGTTCTCCCCCGTCTCCAGCGCGAACAGCTGCACACGCCCGTTCGCCGGATCCCTCACGAGCAGGCGGCCGTTGGAGATGGCAAGCCCGATGGGCACCTTGAACTCACCCGGCCCCTCGCCGTCCCTCCCCAGCGTCCTGAGGTACGTGCCCTCCGAATCGTAGGCGCGAACGTGCCGGGCCTGTCCATCGAGTACGTAGACGTTGTGGTCATCGTCGACTGCGATCGAGCGCACTGAACCGAAGAGGTACTCATCCGGTCCGTCCAACTCGCCGATCGCGGTTTCCGGGACGAGCGCGGCATCTCCCCCCCAGACGCTTCCGCTCACGGTTCTGACCACGGTCGTGTCGCCGATGGTGTCGGTCTCGACCACGGGATCGGCCCCATCGCCCGAGTCGGGGATCCTCTCGCAAGCGAGGGACAGGAACGCCACGGCCAACAGGCAGGCGCGGGCGTATGGAATTGCGTGGGTGTGGGGACGTGATCCGGTCATGTTGGTTGCTCCCGGCTTGACGTCGGTGACGGCGCCTGAGGAGGTTGCGTTGTCGTTGCGGCCATATCGAATCGAAAGATGGCGAGGGCCGCAGGTGCCGAAAAGCCCGGATGCCCTGTCCCCCGAGGTTGTCCGCGGCGCCCCGCAAACCCACCTTCGCCTTCCGCCGAAGGCTTGATCTGCTCGCGCCCGGCCGGGAATCCATTCAGGTGTGGCATGCCCGGCCGGCCGGACCGCTGAGGAGGAGTGACCACCATGCATCGAGTTGTGGTGGCGTGCGCCGCTGCCTGCCGCCGGAACCGGCAACGTCCGGTCGCGGCAGTGTTCCTTGCCTTGGGGGCCATGGCGTGCCAGTCGGACGATGCGGCCGAGGGTCGCCGGGGGACCCAAACCCGCGACAGCGCCGGCATCCAGGTCGTCGAAAACCCCGCTCCCCCCGCCGGCTCGCGCCTTGGATGGCGGATCGGACCCGAGCCCGGCGTGTCGATAGGCAGCAGCGACGGCGAGGAGCCCTACCTGCTATACCGCGCCACGGATGCCACGATACTGCCCGACGGACGCATCCTGGTGGCGAATGGCGGTTCCGGCGAATTGAGGTTCTTCGATTCGACGGGGAGCCACCTCGCAAGCCGGGGCGGACAAGGTGAGGGACCCGGGGAATTCATCGAGCTGCGGTCGCTGGGGCCGTGGCCGGGCGACTCGGTCGCCGCATGGGCCGGGCCTCGCCTGAACGTCTCCGTCTTCGACAGCGGCGGCAACTACGGGCGCACGATCGAGATCAATGACGCCAGTGACCCATGGGCGTGGCGGCTGGCGTCGACCTCGGTACGCGGCTCGATCCTCGCCGTGCTCCTGTTGGAATACGCGGATACTCTCGTCATGGAGCTCAGGCACGGCGAAGGCGGGTTGCGAACCGCGCTGGGGACGCACCCGAGTTGGGAGCCGTCCGTCCTTGTGGACGAGGGAACCGACCGGGAAATGCAGCACGTGCCGACCTTCGGCAGGGAACCGGTATGGGGATTCTGGGGCGATCTGATCGCCATCGGTGTGTCGAGCCGGTACGAGATCAGGGCCTACGGGGCAGACGGGTCCCTCGCCCGGATCGTGAGGCGGGAACACGGTCCCCGGGTGCCGACACCGGAGGACGTCGAGGCCTACATCGAGTCGCGCATTCTCCTGTACTATCCCGAAGCGACGCCGACCGAGCAGGAATACCATCGCCGCAACTACCGTTCCGCGCCCGTCGCCGAGCGCTTCCCCGTGTTCACCTCGATCATGGTCGACGCGCTCGACCACCTCTGGATCAGGGAATACGACCTTCCCCGAGAGGAAAGGCCGGCCCCGCTCTGGACCGTGTTCGACCCGGATGGGCATGTGCTGGGATTCGTTGAGACACCTGCCGAGCTTGGGTTGGTCTACGAGATCGGCGAGGACTACATCCTGGGCCACTCGATGGATGAACTCGGGGTGGAGACGATTCAGGTGTGGCCGCTGGAGCGGTCAGGAGGCTGATTGGGCCGGGGTGGTCCTATTCCCTCGAATCTCCCATGGCCGTGAGCGGCCTCCCCGCAGGGCTGAAACGCGCCGCGTCGAGCGGTGTTGTTTCACAGAAATGTCAGGTGTAGTCCGTCACCCACGGTAGCCGTGTGCTCGCGCCTGCCGAACCAGTTCATTTCGTTCGGGATACGACAAGCCATCCAGCAGGGCGAGGTGCGCCTGTTCGGAGAGACGGCCGTGCCGAAGCAGGACGGCGTACAGACCGGGTTCGCCACCGACCAGATGCCGGAAGAACATGACATCGGATTCCGGATGTATTGCCAGAATGAGGTCGCGCCGTTCTTCAGTGGTCAGTCGGCCGCATGCTCTGCAGACCAGGTCCTCATCCACCTCGAGCCGGTCCAACGCGTCAGTCCCGTCCATGATCTGTTTGGCCAGTTCCGCCTTGGAGGTCTCTTCGCTCGGACGAAGAGCAGGGGTCGTCGGGCTGGGCATCGACTCGGCACTCAGGCCGGCCTTGTGAAACACCCACGCGCGTGCCACACCGGCGTCCGCGAGGAGGACTTCGCGGAGCAGCTCCGCTTCCCCACACTCGACTACGGCAGCCTGCCAGACCTGTCCCAGCGCTCCATCCGGCCTGCCGGGGATGACTTCCCACATTCCGGACGCCGTGGATGCTCTCACGCGCGGATCACGGTGTTGCAATAGACGGCGCTTCCACTCCCGCGGTACATCCCGCCAATTGACGGATGGAAGGGTGTGGGCGTGGTCGCTCACCGCCGACAGGACCTGGTTGACGGCACTGTCGGAGAGTCCCGCAACGCAAAGGCCGCAGTGAACGGACACCGAGCCGTATCCTTCGTGGCGCCCGATGATCTCCCATGGGACGTCACTCGATGGATCGATAGCGATTGCCGCTTCGAGAAAGGACGCCACCCATTCGGAGGGCGCGTCACGCTCCACAAGGACCTCGAGCCATCTTGACAGGTCTTTCACCTGTTGCGCGAGGTGGTCCGGAACCAGGCTCAGAATGTTGGGATAGTGGTGATCCAGGAGTTGGCGCTGCCGCTCGTAGTGCAGCATGCGGTCGACCACCATCGAAGGTTCCTCGTTGGCCCATTCCATGGCAAACTCCAGAGCGGTGGCGCGGAACCTCAGTTCGGAGCGGTCTTCCGAAGCGAGTTCGCGCAAGAGCGGGAACAGGCGGAGCAGGATTGGATCGTCAGAAGACGGCGGGTCGGTCCGCAAGCCGTGCGTGGCGATCATTCGACCTGCCCAGAGCACGATGCCTGGTGCGCCCCCCGCCAGCTGGATGACGCCCGGCAGCATCCGGACGACTTCCCGGCGTGCCGCCTCGCGGGTCTCCGGGAGCTGATTCAGAACCCGCGGCCCGGTGCACCAGCGGCGCACCACCTCGCGGGCACACGCTTTGCCAGGCTCGCCAAGCGCGCGTAAAACGGCGAGGGTCTCGGGCCACAAGTGCCCAAGCGCCAGCACTTCGTTCGCAGGCAGGGAGCCCAACGCGAGGTTGAATCTCTCTCTCGCAATTGGATCTCCGTCGATGTCTTCGAAGTGGAGCGCGAATGCCACTAGGACGAGCTTTGCCAGAGCTTCTCGCCAATGGCCTGCCTCAGGCGGGTCGCGTAAGGTTGGCGAAGTGGCTCTCGTATGTCGGGCGAGCTTCTGGAGAAGCAGGCGGCGTCGCGCCACGGTGTCGGAGCCGGGCGGTCCGCGAAGGGCCCAATGCCTTATTTGTGCGATGAGCGAATCGATGTCGCTCCGATGCCGCACGATATCGGAGATCAACTGATCCAGGCCACGATCAGGCGAGAATCTGAGCGCGGCCCCGGCAACCAATGCGGTTTTCTCCGGGTGACTGCTCAGGATCCAATCGGCAGCCTCTTTTCCGGTTCGCGCATAGCCTTCCCACGAATTGTTGCCTACACCCGCGTCGGCGTGTTCCCGAAGACGATCGCGGATGATGTCGTGCGGTACGTTCCCTCTCCTCGCGAGGACGCCGATCAGGGTCTCGGTGCATGCTACCTCATCTTCCACCTCCTTGGCGGCCGGCCCAAGCGACTTGCCCAATGCACCGGAAAAAAACGTCCGCTTGACCAATGCACCACGAAGAGCGGCGGGTCTCACGGAAAGGGTCCTCTTGGGGGCCAAATCACCGCCCGTTTCGTGAATCACGCCGGTGCCCGACACTGGAAGAACCGCCGTTCGCAGGTCGGTCTCGGGGATCTCCATGGCCTTGGCGGCGCCGGTGGGGGTCATCCCTTGCCGACCACCAAGGGCAAACGTCGCCAAACAGTCGAGGGTGGTGTTCGATGGACGGAGATCATGCTTCAATTCCCTGAGCAGCAACTGACCGCTTGCCAGGTCCTCAAGCGCTCCCCGTCGCGCCCACTGCGCGAGGGTCACCGCCAATCCGGGTCTGCCTTCGCTCTGGTCAAGGATCTCGCCGATGAGGACATCTTTGAATCGAGGATCGACCTGGCGGACTATACTCGCCAGCACCGCCCGTTCCAGCGCGCCCACCCGCAGCACCTGTTCGCTCGAAAGGAACAGTCGGTGTCGGATGTCGTCCTCATGCCCGCGCCAGGTTGTGGCCACTATCCCAACCCTCATGTCCAGGTCCTCGCGGAGTAGCAACAGCTTGCCGAGCAGGGAGTCGCGGGCGCCAACCTCATCGAGGTGCGCGTCGTCCAAGAAGACGCGATCGGGGTCAAGCTCCCGGTACGCGTCGGCGATCTTCCCGACATCAGCCGAAATGACAAAAAGGCCGCGTCCCTCTCTGGCCAACTCGCCCAACAGCGCTGTCTTGCCGACGCCCGGCTGGCCTGAGATGACCACATCACCGTCAGCCGCCCGAAGCCATGCGATCTCTTCGTCCCGCCCCAGCAATCGGTTGGCAGGCCAGGGGCGCGGCGACCTTGGAAATACGGAAAGGGCCGGTGGATCGCCGACCAGACCGAGAAGCTCCTTTCGCCAAGCGGGGTTCCTGTACAAGCGGCCGACGAAGTCCGCCTGGTCATGGATCTGGCGAAGGGAGAGGTCGAATCCTCGAGCTCGCTCCTCAAGGTTCCTTCGCTGCCGACCGGTCAGCGGCCGCGAAGTGGCGACCACAGCCTCCCTCGCCGTTCCCCCGCCACGGCGGTACGACTCCAGGTTCCTGGTGAGATTGTTGATCACACTACCGGTGGTCGTCGCCACCAACGGCATCGGCGCCCCGCCACGCGAATCCGCAATCGCGCCGTCCATCCCCCCATCATCCCCGCCCCGGAT
>CAZTOF010000330.1:0-4558 GCA_964615515.1 uncultured Gemmatimonadaceae bacterium | reverse complement strand
AGGATGCCCCACCCGTCCGCCCCACTACCAGTTCGAGGTGGGGCAAGGTGGGGCGCTGGCACACGATCCGGGCGACAATGTCGCCGCCACCGCCTCGCCAGTGCGCGCGTGCGCGTGCCCTATGTCCCCCTTCACCGTTTGGCGGCGGCCGGCGAACGGGGCGTCACGCTGTCGGCGGTTGCGGGGACGGGGTTGCCGGGGCTTGGGAGACGAGTGGTGGGGGGGAATGGGATGCGAAGGTGGTCGCGGGCGCTGGGAAGCCAGGGAGAGAGGGAGACGACCGAGATGGTTGACGCCGGGGATCGCCGGGTCGACGTGGCGGACAGGCTTGCCCGGTCGGCGTGGCTTGCAGGGCGGCTCGCGCAGTGGCCCAACCCGTGGCGGATGGATCCCGCCGGCCCGATGGATCCACTTGCCCCCAAGTGGATCGCGGCGGCGGCGATCACGCACTTGGCGCATCTGAGCGACGGGCGTCCGGCCCGGCTCCGGATGAGCGATGGCGACTGGGAGGCCCTGCTGGCTGAGACGCCCGGGTTGCTACTCGGGGCGCTCGGCGAGCTCCCGGCTTTCCCCGGCGGTGACCCCGCCGATGGGACGTTGCTCGAGGCGGCGCTTGATTCTCTGGGACTGTGCGCTGGAAGTGCGCTGGAGGCGACGGTGTGGTGCGCGAGCGTTGCGCCAGCGCGACCCTCGCGGTTACAGTCAGTTGAGGATGGGACCCCTATGACAGAGCACCCAATTCAGAGCCTGCTCGGAGGGCTGACTCCGGTTCACGAGCGGATCGCTCCGCGCTCGGTCTACGTTGCGGGGGACGTGAAGCTGGTTAGGGAGACCCCGAAGATGGCCGTGGTGGGTTCGCGGCAGGCCACTTCCGAGGGCCTGGAAAACGCTGCACGCGTGACACGGGCGCTCGTGAGCCTCGACACGACGGTGGTGTCCGGCCTTGCCGACGGCATTGATACCGTGGCTCACAGGAGCGCCATCGAGGGGGGTGGCCGGACGTTTGCCGTTATCGGCACAGGATTCGACAGGGCCTATCCCGCCAAGAACCGAGCGCTCCAGGCTCACCTGGCCTCGCACTACGCTGTCGTCAGCCAGTTCGCGCCCGGGTCACCGGTGACGCGGGCGAACTTCCCCCAGCGAAACCGGACGATGGCGCTGTTGAGCGACGCGCTGGTTATCGTCGAGGCCGCTGAGAAGAGCGGCACGATAAACCAGGCGTGGGAGGCGCTTCGCATCGGCCGCTCGGTGCTTCTCCTTGAGACAGTGGCGGAGAACGCGGATCTCACATGGCCGAGCAAGATGCTGTGCTACGGCGCGGAAGTGCTCCGGCTCAGTCATCTCGAGGCCCAGCTGCGCGAGGTCCCTTGGGTGACAGCGTTCGGTGAGGCCATCTTCTGAGCCGCTGAGCTTCGCGGCTCTGCTAGTGTACACGCCAGGGTACCGGGATGCGGATGGCACCGGTATCCAGCCGAGGAAGATCATGGGTTGGGTGAAGGATGCCCGCGCCGATGTCCTTGAGCGCATCGCTGTCCTGTGCAAGGCGTTTTCGGCCTTCAAGGGCGTCTTCGGACCCGACGCGACGCTGGTACCCGTTCCTCGTAGCGCGCCGCCGAGGACAGAAGACACACTCTGGCCGGGCCTCAGACTAGCCGGTGCCCTTCACCAGCACGGTCTGGGCCGCGATGTTCAGCAGTTGCTCGTGCGGACTCAAGCGGTACCCAAAGCGCATGGTTCCGCGGGCGATGAGCGGCCGACCATATCCGCCCTCAGTCGATCTCTTCGGTGGCGGGGTGACCTCGGATCCGATCTTCGTCGAGTCGTGCTCGTTGACGATGTGGTGACGCGGGGTACGACCTTCCTGTCCGCGCGCGACGTGATTCATAGCGTCCAGCCTGGGCTCGAGGTCGAGGGATTCGCAGCCATTCGGACGATGAGCTTCGAGGTCGTGGAGACGCCTGTCGACCCAGTGAAGGGGACGATCACCGTGACCTCGGATAGGCGTTGGGGTTTGAGGAAACCCTGAGAAGGCGACGGTCATCCTCCATTTCGTCCCTTCGAGGCGGCAATCAGACGGCTGCCCTTGGGAAGGCGGTGATCCCCCCCTCCGCCTGATGATGCTCTACTCGTCGTAGAAGCGGGCGACCGCGCCGGTTCCGGCCAGCTCGCCGCGAGCGTACGTCGCCGGCATCCGAGAGGACTTCCAGCGGCCCGCGACCTGGACGGCGGCGAGCGAGGCGCCGGCGGCAACCAAGTCGGTTGCCATGCCGACCCTCGGAGAGTGGCTGGTGAAAGTGCCCTCGAGCCCAGCCGCTGTGGCGGCAGCCCTGATCCGGTTTGTGATCGACGGTCGGCTCTTGAGGCCGAAGACCCGCTGATCGGGCTCGCTTTCCTCGGGGCGGATGGCGCGCAGATCGGCTGTGGCGTCCCGGCCGATGAACAGAGTGGCGCCCTCGCCCTCCTGATCGCTCTTGCTGTGACGGATCGTGACCCGGGCGGTGCCGTCGTCGCGGAGCTCAATGTCACGCCAGCGCAGCGCGGCGGCTTCGGATCCTCGAAGGAGGGCGTCGCGCATGACGGAGCAGAGGGCGATGTCGGTCAGACCACGCCGGTGTGCCGTCTTGTCGGGTTCGCCTTTGCCAGTCGGGCCGGTGCGGGGCAGGCAAGCCGTGGCCCGGATTGCCGCGAGACCGACGGCGGTGAGTCCGGTGGCCTGCTTCTGCCCACCGCGGGTGCGGGCGATGCGTCGGCTGAGTCCGCGGAGCACCCGTTTGACGCCGGGGGAGGCTGTGGGGTCGGCTACCCCGGCTTCCCTGTGCATGTGGCCGATCGCAGCACGGGCGATGGCGAGGGTCGAGCGGGACAGCCCCTCGTCCGCCCTTGCAACGAGATGTGCCGCGACGGTCTCCGGTGCCGCTGGCAGGTAGTCGTGGCCCTGCTCCTCTGCCCAAGCCACGAAGTGTTTCCAGGCGTTTCCGTAGGCGACTCTGGTGGCGGCGCTGTGCGATTGCTCGGCGGCGCTCACGATACCCTCGACCTGGGCGGTCGTGAGATCGGGGGGGGATGGCTGTTGGTCATGCTCGATGGGGGTTAGGGGTTTTCTCGTGAACCTCATGGGTAGTCTCCTCTTCCGGGTGAGCGCAACGGGGGGTGGTCCCTGATCGGGACCCCCAGGAAAGACGGGCCAGCGACGGTTGTGAGCCGCCGGGGCCGTTGTGTCGCGGGCGAGGAAGAGCTGTGTGGCCGCCCCGATACCTGCTACTCGGGGCGCGATTCCCGCATTGGGGTGGGCCGCCCGGCCCCGGGGCACCCAAGCGGGGGGATACCAAGGCTTGGAGTGTTCGTCCCGGAACCGGGAGGCCCTGCAAAGAAGGACGACGGGAGGGGGGTGAGCCCTTCCGCCGCTTGTGAGCAAATCTAGCCCACTACCAACCCCACACGATCACGGAGATGATCTTGGCGAGGATGATGGTCCCTACGATGGCGAGTGCGATTTGTTCTTCCCGTCCCTCCTTCATCGCACGTCTCGCAGGCCCATAATCATCGCCCGCATGGTGCGCTCCGCACCATCGCTCTCCGCTTCGGCGGACAGGACGGGGTGCCAGATGGTCTGGCTACCTTTCTCGCCGACCTTCCGGCGGCGGAGCATGACGCCCATGGGCCTGGTGGGCTTGTCCGAGAAGATCGCGCCGAGCTTGCCCATGCTCTCGAGGTACTCGGCATCGACCACCGTGGTGTCCTTCGCGACCGCGAACCGGCCGTAGCTCCTGAACACCCGCTCGTAGTCCGGATACGAGCCGGCGGGGCGGGCGTCGAGGCCGTGATCGGCGTGCTGGTGGCCGGCCGCGTTGTCGGCCACTTCGACGATGTCGTCGTCGAAGAGGGTCACGGTGATGAGGGTGCCCAGGAGCCCGTTCGCCCGCTTCTTCGAGAAGTGGCCGGGCGGAACGAGCAGCTCGCGGTGGGTTTTCCCCGCGTGCCACTCGCCCTCCCACCGTCCGCCCGTCATCTCGGCGAGCCGGTGGCCGTTGCAGGCGATCGTCAGCAATCCGCCCACGGTCGCTCCGGTGTCCGCCGCCGGTCTGAAGCAGATGTGGCCGAGAATCGGCCGTGTCTCCTCGGTCGATACGTACATCATCGCCGCGAGGACGTGTTGCCTGGGCACGGTGAGCCGCAGGACTTCTTTCGGTGTTGCCATATAGGGTATCCCCCCTTCGCTGGCGTGGCGGGGAAGCCTGAATGACTTCCCACATGGGCCGGGAGAGAGGTGTGATCCCCTCCCGGCCTTCCTTCCTCACTTCTCCCGTTGCCGCTGCCAGGCCTTGTCGAGAACATCCTCGCAGGGGCGGCACAGGCTGCTGCCGACCGGCGTTGGCCGGTTGCAGAGGCAGCAACTCTCGTGTGTCTCGCTAACCCTTGGCACGCTCGGCCTTCTTTCCTTCCGGGACGACCACGACGGCGACGGGCTTCGGGTTGTCGCCCATCGCCTCGGCGAGCGACTCGAGCGGGTTGGCCGGGGCCGCCCGCTTCCCCTCAAGCTCCTCGATCAGGTGGGCAC
>CAZTOF010000329.1:0-3683 GCA_964615515.1 uncultured Gemmatimonadaceae bacterium | reverse complement strand
GCCCACCCTATGATTCAGCTTCGGATGCTCCCCACCCACCACGACAGGTGAAGAGCCCCTTGATTGACAGGTGCTTCGATGGACCCCGGCAAGCGGGCCGGGATTGCTCGACCGGGCCACTCCACGGGAACGGTTTCCTTCCATTCTACAGCAGCCACCGGGTTACGGCAAATTGCGTCCGCCAAGGGAACCGACGACCGCCTCAGCGACCGGGGCCTGTGAAGCGCAGTCGCCCCACGCGAACCCGTCGGTCTCCCCCTGGTGTGTCGACCATGTCGAAGGCCAAGTCCCCGTCACGTAACGGACGCACCAAAGTGTCGAACCGATCCGTTCCCAAAAGACTGAGGCCTTCCGAGTCCAAGGTGACCGAGTATACGAAGCTGTCGAACACCTGCTCGACAGCCGGGGGCGCGGACTGCTGGTTCCGAAGCTCATTCGGGCTGATTACAGGCGCTAGAGCGAACACCCAAACGCCCGAGCCGTCAGGGGCAAGATGAATGTCAGTGACCATGGCTGGCGGAGCAGCGGGTCCCGTGCTGGGGTCCCAAGTGTCCATTCCGGGCAGTTCGAGTTGGAGGGAACCGAGGAGTCCAAGGTCTTGGTCGAAGGCTTCGAGCATCCCCATCACCGATGCGATCCATATCGTGCCATCGGCGTCACGGATTACGTCGCCCGTCGGGCCACTCAGGCTGGAGGATTCCGCACTGGGCTTCATCGTGCGGACGACATCTCCGCCTTGGTCGAGAAGGAGGACGCCCGCATCGGCCCCAACGCCACCGAAGGCGTAGCTTGCCAGCCAGCCGCCTGTTGCTGGATCCGCCCGAACCGATCCGCCGGCCCCAGGCAACCTGATGGTCTGCCTGAAGTCGAGGTTGGCTGAGAACAGGTGCAGCTCGGGGGCGAATCTCTCATAAAGGACGATTCCACCAGTACCCAACGCGAACTTCGGAGGTCCTCGGAACTCTCCCGGGCCGTCACCTTGGCGATTCAACTCCCGTTCGTACCGCCCCGCCGCATCGTAAATGATCACGGTGCCGCCCAAGGCCTCGGAACTCACGAGGTAGCCTTGATCCCCGGTCCTGAGGACATCCGCGATCATGCCGACACCTGCGGGATCGTCCGACGCCCCTAGCGTATCCAAGACCTCGAACGACACCTCGCAGCCGGTACACAATTGAGTTGCGGCCGCAACACTCAGCATCAGGCTCATGTGGGTTCACCTCCAGACTGCATACCACCGCTCAAAAGACAGCCCGGCCACGTGAGCCTTCCCGGAACCATGCCGGACGGGAACCTGAAGTCTACAGCGCGAGTGGCCTCCGGCCAAGCCTACGCAACCCCAGCCAAGCGATTATCGTCCAGAGGGCAAGGTGAGACAGGACCATTGCGGCGGCAGGCCAATCCCACGCAACGCCCGGATCGAAGCCGGAAACGAAGGCTCGGACCGCAGGTACCGGAAACAGGAAAAACGGCCCCGCGTCAAGTATCGTTGCCAGTGGGGCCGGCGCGTCCGTCAACCCAGCCCTCAGCACCACGCTATGAATCCAGTTCGACGCCACGTAGTAGCCGAGCGCCCAAAAGGCTGCTCGCCGGACACCAAGGGAGGTCACGGCGAAGCTAATCGCGCAACCCAGGAGTCCGTGGACGCAGAACTCCGGGAATCGGTCCGTCAATGAGACCACATCGGGCGGCAAGGTTAGGGCGATGACCACGGGAATGCCGATCAGTGCCTGCGCGGCTAGGTTCGCGGTCTGAGTGCCCAAGTAGCGATGCATGTAGAAGCGGTTCAGCGGCATCGTATGCTGTGCCCAGAGCATGATCGCACCGCTCCGCCGCTCGTTGGCCACGACACCACCTGGCAGTAGCAAGCCGACCAAGACGGGACCCATCAGGAAGAATGTATCCAACACCCCGAAGAAGGTCAGCACTCCCCGCCCGCGGCTCACCGCCGCGATTTGCTCGGTTGACGGCGGTTCCGTGCTCTCGCCTATCGCCGCGATGGCCGCGTCCCGTTGGTCGCGAATTTCCGCCACGTCGAACAAATGGGCCAGCATCACCAGCGCGAGACCACTCAGAAGCACGATCACAGGGAGCTTCCAATTGCTGCGGAATAGGTGCTTGAGCGTCTCCTTGGCGATCGTCATGACGCCGCCACCCCAAGCCCGAGGAACTCCCTTTCCAGGAAGTCGCGGGTGAACTCGCCATCGGGGGGTTCAACGAGCCTCCCGCGTCCTTGGTCGACGAGAAGGACACTGTCGCTCATCAAGGCGAGTTCGCCGAGGTCGTGACTGGCTACCAAGATGGTCATGCTGGCGCGAAGCGCTCGGATGCGCCGCCGCAGATGGTGTCGTTGGCGCGGGTCGAGCCCCGATTCTGGCTCGTCGAGCATCAGCAGTCTGGCCGACCCCATGAGTGCAACGGCCAGCGCCAGACGGCGTCGCATCCCCTTGGAGAGAGTACCGACCCGGAGGTTGGTCGCGTAGTCGACGCCTGCAAGGCTCAGGGCGTTCGCGACATCGGAACCCGATCCGGCAGCGGTCGCCGCTAGCGCGAGAATTCCGTCGCAACGCCAACCGTCGGGCATCTGGGTGTCTTCGGCAAGGTAGCCAAAACCGTTCCGCCGCCGATATTCCGAAGGGGGTAGCCCGGCGATCGAGACCTCGCCGCCGAGAGGCTCCAGAACCCCCATGAGCGTGAGCATGAGGGTCGTCTTGCCGGACCCGTTGGGGCCGATGATCGCGAGCACGTCGCCGGGCACGACATCGAGGTCCAGCCCCTTGAGGACGGGCCGGTCATAGCGGTATCCGATCGACAAATCGCGGCACTGAACCCGGATTGGGTTAGAATCGGTCATCGGTGCTGTTGTCTCCATGCAGAATCAAGGAAGAGGCTACCAACGTCCGCTCCAAGGCTTCAGGATTCCCAAGGATGTCAGTCAATACTAAGACGGAACCTCCTGTTGGGCTACCTCCGTGCGGGTACGGCCTTGGCACTCGGAGGTGGGAACGAGACTCGCGGACCCACTCCGGGATCCTCCCAGGACGGTTTTTGGGCGTGGCGGGGGCGTGGGAGGATGAGCGGAAGCGAAGGTGCTGTCGGTCGGGCCGCGCAGGTGTCGGGACAGACAGGGTCGATCCATGTGAACCACTCCGCTCTTGGGCTTCCGAGTACGGTGTACCGGCTGAAGTGGCGTTGCGGGTATTCCCGCTAATCGATACCGTTCTTCCCGCTACCGGCGCACGATCCAGCAGGGTCCAGTACGAAGGCAGGAAACGCAGATCGTGCAGCCCCAGTTGAACTTACATGATCTCCTGCCGGGATACTGGCTTCAGGTGCTCTGTCGGGCCGGCAAGGCGTTTCGTCACCAGTCAAACCCGGCCGGCTGCTGCTGCGCGAGGGGCGACGGCTTCTCCCATCGCCCTGGTCCTCCTGTTCGGCCTCCTTGAGGTCGCCGCTCTCGCGGCCTTCGGGTGGCTGGACGGAATCGCGCTGCCGCTGCCCCGCCTGTTGCTGCCCGCCGCCGCGTTTCTCTGCTACCTGGCGGCCGGGCTTGGAGCGGGACGCGGTTCCCCCCCTCCACCGGTTCTCCTGTGGGCGGTCGGCATCGTCGCCCGCCTTGCCCTTCTTCCCCTGACGCCTGAGCTCTCCGACGACATCCACCGGTACCTCTGGGACGGCCATGT
>CAZTOF010000328.1:0-5831 GCA_964615515.1 uncultured Gemmatimonadaceae bacterium | reverse complement strand
CCGACGAAGTCCTGTACGGCGTGGAGCACAACATGACCAACAACGGGGTCCGGGAGGCCCTCCTGATCGCGGACAGCATGTTCAGCTGGCGGGACTCCGCCAACACCTGGGCCATGGGGCTCACCGTGCGGGTCTTCGGCGAGACGACGGGTGCCGCTCAAGCCACCATCACCTCCGACCGGGGGCGCCTGGACATGGCCAACAACGAGTTGAAGGCGGTCGGGAACGTGGTGCTCGACATTCCGGACCAGGACCGCGAGATCCGTACGGAGGAGCTGTACGTCTCACCCGATTCCGACCGGATGCGGAGCGACATTCCGGTCGTCATGCGCCATGAGGGGTGCGAAATCGAAGGAGACCGGTTCGAGTCCGACATGTCCTTCCGCAGGGTAAAGCTCTGGGGCACCCGGGAAAGGGACTGTCCCGACCGATGACTCGGGGAAGGATGCCGGGCAGGCCACTCGAACGGGCGAACGCAGCGGCCCGTGGAAAAAGCCCCCACGGGTTCCCGGGCGCCGGGGGGGTTCTTGCGGGGGTTGCGGCCGCCCTGTTCGCTCTGCCCTGCTGGCAGGGGGAGGCGGTGGGGCAGGGAGAGGCGGCAGGGCAGGAAGAGGAACGCGACTGCACGCTGGTCGGAGTGGGGGGGTACACCGTGAGCAGGCGCGCGGACTCCATCCACTACACCCACCGCGCATCGGGCGGCATCGACTACCGGTGCACGGACGGCACGCGTATCCTCGCGGATTCCGCCGTCGTCTGGGAGCGCAGCGGGAACCTGTTCCTTGTCGAAAGGGTTCACTTCGAGGACCCGGACACGGAGCTGGATGCGGACTCGGCGCGCTATTTCGGCAATGTCCGGGAACTCCACGCCTGGTCCGGCGTGACGCTCACCGACCGCAAGAGCGATGCCGTCCTCTTGGGCGACAGCTTAATCTTCCAGCGTGCATCGCGGTTCCGGACGCTGGACCGGATCCGGGTCTACGGAGGCCATCCCCGCGCGGTCGTGTATCCGGCGCGGCGTCCCGCGGCCCCGGTGTCCGGACCCGAACCGGTCGGGGTGCCCCTCCAGGAGGACCTCGGAGGCGAAGGGGGCGTTCCCGCGCCGGACAGCGTACCGGATGAACCGCCGGGCGAACCTTCGCCCGACAGCGGGTCCGCTGACTCTCCCGGCTCTCCGCGGGAAGGCTCCGCCGACACTCGGACCGGGGTTGCCGACGACACGGGCGGCGAGGAGGACGCCGCTCCCCCCGATTCGGTCACGCCGACGCCGTACGAAGTCGAGGCACCGCGCCTCTACATCGACGGCCGGCAGTTCTTCCGGGCCGGTGGCGGCGTGGTCGTGACGAGGGACTCGCTCCAGGCCTTCGGAGATTCGCTGGACTACGACCAGGAAGTGGGCGCAATGCTGATCTTCGGGAACGCCCATGTGGTGGATCGGGGTTTCGAACTGAAGGGCGTCTCGGTCTCCGTAACGCCCGCAGCCGGCCTCAGCGAGGAAATCCTGGCCCGTGAAGACGCCGAACTCACGGGAGACCAGGTTTTGATGAGCGCTCCGGCCATCCGCCTCTTCCTGGACGCCGGACAGGTGACCCGCATCGTCGCACTCCCTTCGGTCGTCCCCCTGCCGGGAGGCGGGGGCGAGGAAATGGCCGACACGGCCGGGCTCACCCCCGGCGACATCGCACGGGCCCGTGCCCTGGCCGAACGGGCCCGCAGAGTGGCGGAAGGGGACTCCGTGATCGCTCCGGACTCCCTCCCGCGGCCCTCCGTCGTGGCGGCGGACTTCAACCTCACCGGAGACTCGATCGACGTGCTGTCCCCGAATCAGCTCCTGGACGTGGTGACCGCCATCGGCACGGCGCGCGCCGATGCGATGAGCCCGGATACCGTCCCGGGCGAAGATCTGCCGGACATCGTCGCGAACGACTGGATCGAGGGCGAGTCGATCGTTGCCCGGTTCAAGGCGGTGGCGCCGGGCGAAGACAGCCTCGCGGCCGGCCGCGATACGACCGCCGGGCGCGTGCGCCTGGAGTCGGTTACCGCCACCACCAACGCGCGCAGCCTGTACCGCGTCGTGACCACCGACACCGCGCGGGAGGAGTCCGACACGGTAACGACGGAATCCGACACCGCCATGGTGGAACCCGATACCTCGATGTCCGACACCGTGACGGCGGAATCGGAAGTGGCCCTGCCCGCAACCGACGTCGCGGGCGCCGAGTCCGGAGACACCGGCGCCGAGGCCGGGACGCCGCCGGTGGAACCCGGTCCGGACCCGGGCGACCCCGATGCTCCTCCGGCACAAGCCGGGACGGACCCCGGCGAAACCGACGTCACTCCCGCTGCCGACGACACGCTGCAGGGTGAAGAAGCCCGTCCCCCGGCGTTACACTATGTGCGGGGGAATCAGATCACGATCCATATGGAGGGACGCAAGGTGGTCAGGATGGAAGTGCAGGGTCAGACGGTGGGCTTCCACTTCGAGCCGCTGCCACCCGACTCGCTGTCGGCCGCCGAGGACTCGTCCGCCGCCGTTCCGGACACCGTCGTCACCTCCCCGGACACTCCGAACGCCGCCGAGGACACCATCGTCACCCCACCGGACACGACCCGCCTCCCCCCCGACACCTCGCATGTCCCAATCGCGGCCCGCCGCGATACCCCGCGCAGCCCGGGGAGCAACAGTTTCCGGCGCGGGTTCCACCCCCCCCTTCACCGACGGCCCGCGAGGACAATCAGGTGAACCGGGAAAACATCACACCGGAAGCCCCGGGCAGCGTCCTCCTGCTTTCCGAGGACGAAGGCGGCAGCGCGGCCGCGGACACTCCCGCGGCCGCCGTCGCCGATCCCCGACCACCCCCCACCGCGGTGCTCAGCGGCAGGGCACTGACCAAGATCTACAAGAAACGTCGGGTTGTCTCCGAGGTCGACATACGGGTCCAGCAAGGGGAAATCGTCGCGCTGCTGGGCCCCAACGGCGCCGGCAAGACCACCACCTTCTACATGCTGGTCGGGTTGATCGGGCCGGACGGGGGCAAGGTCTTTCTGGACGACGCCGAGCTGACCCCCGTCCCGATGTACAAGCGCGCCAGGATGGGGGTGGGCTACCTGGCCCAGGAGCCTTCGGTGTTTCGCAGGCTGACCGTCGCACAGAACGTGATGGCCATCCTCGAAACGCTCGACCTCACCCGCAGGGAACGCGCCGAGAGGCTCGAGGAGCTCCTGGCCGAGCTGTCGATCGGTCACCTTCGCAACGCCAAGGCCTTCTCCCTGTCCGGCGGCGAGCGGCGAAGACTCGAAATCACCCGTGCCCTCGTCCAGCGCCCCAAGTTCATGCTGCTGGACGAGCCCTTCGCCGGTATCGATCCGATCGCGCTCCACGACATTCAGGAGATCGTCGCGCAGCTCAGGACCCGGGACATCGGGGTGATCATCTCCGACCACAACGTCGAGCAGACACTCGAGATCGTGGACCGGGCCTACATCATGTACGAAGGCAGGATCCGTGTCAGCGGCACCGTCTCGGAGCTCGTCTGGAACGACGAGGTCGCCGACCTCTACCTGGGGCCGTCGCTGACCGCGCGCATGAGATCGAGGTACCCGGCCCCCGGAAGCTGAACGGCTGTGAGCGAAATCAAGTCGGGGATGTTCTCGGAGGCCCACCTCCGGCAGCAGATCAAGGCCAATCCCCGCCTGTACCAGGCAATGGACCTGCTCTACATGCCCCTGCCCGAGTTGGTGGCCCGGCTGGAGCACGAGCTTTCCGAGAACCCCTTCCTGGAGCTGTCGGAGCCCGACAGCGAGGACGACGTCCAGGTCGGGGAGGAGGGCCAGGACGACGCGGACGACGAGGTCGACTGGGAAGAAATCATGCTGGACGACTTCGACGCGGCGGGCCCGCGGATGCCGTACGAACCGAAGGAGTACATCGAGCCCATCGTGGTCGAAGCCCGCAACCTGCAGGGCTATCTGGCCGAACAGCTGGGCCTGCTGCAACTGGGGCGGCGGGAGCATCGCATCGCCGAGGAGATCATCGGCAACATCGACGACGACGGGCTCCTGTCGTGCTCGCTGGAAGAGGTCGCCGCGGGGGTCGACGGGGCCCTGGCGGACATCCGGGAGGCGGTCTTCGCCGAGGCGGCGGAGATCCACGATGACGGTGACCGTGCCGAGGCGCTGAGTGAGCTCGGCCGCCTCTTCGCCCCCCACGACAGGGCCGAAATCGAACCCGTGCTCGAAGTGGTGCAGTCCTTCGACCCGCCGGGCGTGGGGGCGCGTGATCTCCGGGAGTGCCTGATGATTCAGCTGTCGCGGCTGGGCAGGGAGGATACGCTCGAGTACCGGATCGTCGACCGGCATTTCGACGGGCTCATCAATCACAAGTGGGTGGAGATCGCGCGCGCCCTGGAGATCTCGCGCAGGGAGGTGCAGGACGCGGCCGACGAGATCGCCAAGCTGGATCCGAAGCCGGGAAGCCGCTACACCGAGGAGCCCGAGCAGTACGTGATCCCGGACCTGATCGTGGACCTGATCGGGGGCGAGTACATGGTCTTCGTGAACGACACCGGGCTGCCGCGGCTGCGCCTGTCGCACTCCTACCGCGAGGTCGTCGCAAACCGCGAGAAGTTCGTGGGTCGCAACAAGGAGTTCATCGCCAACAAGCTGAACGCGGCCCAATGGCTGATCCAGGTTATCGAGCAGCGCCGCCAGACCATGCTCAAGGTCATGCGGTTCATCGTGACAACCCAGCACGAGTTCTTCGAGAAGGGGGTGCAGTATCTGAAGCCGCTCACGCTCAGGGAAGTCGCCGAACACATCGAGATGGCCGAGTCGACCGTTTCGCGGGTCACGAACGACAAGTACGTGCAGACGCCCGGGGGGGTCCATCCTCTCAAGTTCTTTTTCTCCGGCGGACTCCCCACGGTGATGGGCCGGGACATCTCGACGCGCGGGGTCCAGGCCCGGGTGAGGAACCTCGTGGACGACGAGGACCAGCGCCGTCCTCTCACCGACCAGGCCATCGTGAACCTTCTCAAGAGCGAGGGAATCAGGATCGCCCGCCGCACCGTGGCCAAGTACAGGGACCAGCTGGGCATCCTGCCGGCCCGGATGAGAAGGAGGGTGTGAAGTGGCGCGGAAGCCGGCGTACGACGACTTCGCCCTGATCGTTCCCGCCTACAACGAGGCGCCCAACATCCCCCACCTGATTCCGGAGCTGCGGGCCGCCTTTGCCGAGCACGGCCTCACTGGAGAGGTCATCCTTGTGGACGACGGCTCCAGCGACGGCACGGCCGCCCTGGCCGAGTCCGAGGGCGGGGGCTGGGAGCAGCTCAAGGTGCTGCGCCACCGGGTCAACCAGGGCAAGACCGAGGCGCTCCTCACCGGGTCCGGGGCGACCGACAAGCGATACCTGGTCCTCTTCGACGCGGATCTGCAGCACCTCCCTGAGGAGATCCCGCGCTTCCTGGACAAGCTCGAGGAGGGGTGGGACATCGTCACCGGCAGGAAGATCGGACAGTACGGCAAGCGGGCGGTCTCTTCGATCTACAACGCGCTCAGCCGCAGGATCTTCGACGTGCCGGTCAGCGACCTCAACTCGATGAAGGGGTTCCGGGCCGAGGTGCTCAAGAGCGTCCGTCTGCGCCACGACTGGCACCGCTTCTTCGTGGTGA
Organism: uncultured Gemmatimonadaceae bacterium; assembly: GCA_964615515.1. Lineage (GTDB taxonomy): Bacteria > Gemmatimonadota > Gemmatimonadetes > Longimicrobiales > Gaopeijiaceae > Bin94. The sequence continues at coordinate 159 of CAZTOF010000328.1, read as the reverse complement.
TCGCGCACCGCAAGGGGTTCAGCGCCACCGAGATCGACATCGAGCTGCACCCGCGCAGGGCTGGAGAGGCCAAGTACTCGGGCAAGGGCCGCATCGTCGGCGGCGTCCTGGACCTTGTGGCCGTGTGGTTCCAGCTCCGCTTCTCGCGCAAGCCGATGG
>CAZTOF010000327.1:0-3939 GCA_964615515.1 uncultured Gemmatimonadaceae bacterium | reverse complement strand
GTACTAAGCTTCCACATTTGCGTTCCCGGGCCGCCGGCGCACCCGGGAACGCAAATGTGGAAGCTTAGTACGAAGGGGGCGGGCCGGACGCTGGCATGGTGACCCCGACACCACCGGTGAACCTGCCCGTGGTGAGAGAATGCCCCGATGGTGAAGAGGAACGACATCAAGATGAAGAAGAGCAATCGCCAACCGGATCCGTCACTCGTGCATCGGCCGCCCCGGCCGGTCAAGCTCATGCTTGCGGCCACGCTCGTCGCGGCCTGCGAAGACGATTCCGTCATACCGCCCGAGCCCGAGAATATCGAGAGGGCGGCACTCGTCGCCCTGTACGAGGCGGCGGGCGGCGAGGCGTGGAACTACCAGGAAAACTGGCTCACCGAAAAGCCCGTGGGTGATTGGTACGGCGTGGGCGCCAACGCCGATGGCAAGGTGGCGGTGCTGCGCCTGAACGATAACCGGCTGAAGGGCGGCCTCCCCGCCGAACTCGGCGACCTGCAGGCACTCAGGGGGCTCTATCTGGACTTCAATCAACTCGGCGGCCGGATCCCGGCGGAGCTGGCCGACCTCGGTGAACTGGTCCATCTGCACCTGCAGAACAACGAGTTCAACGGTTCGATTCCCGCCGGGCTGGGCGAGCTGGAAAAGCTGGAGGAACTCTTCCTCGGCCACAACGAACTCACGGGGTCGATCCCCGGGGAACTCGGCGGTCTGGGGAGCCTGAAGCAGCTCGTTCTGGACTGGAATCAGCTGGATGGTCCCATCCCGCCCGAGCTGGGCGATCTCGATGACCTCGAATTCCTGAGTCTGTGGCATAGCGGGGTCGGTGGCGAGATCCCCCCCGAGCTGGGGAACCTGCCGAAGCTCGATGTGCTCGACCTCAACCGGAACCGGCTGACGGGACCGATTCCGGATGAGCTGGGCGACCTTCCGGCGCTCCGGTATCTGTTTGCCGAAGAGAACCGGTTGAGCGGCCCGGTTCCGGCCACCCTCGGAGACATCCCGACTCTGGAATGGATCCGCCTCATCGACAACCGGCTGGAGGGCCCCCTGCCTCCGGAACTCGCGAACGCATCGGGACTCGAGGAGCTCCTTCTGACGGGGAATCGCCTGACCGGTACGATTCCCGCCGGGTTCACCCGGCTGAACGCCATGTACGCCTTCAGGTGGGACGGCAACGACGGGCTCTGCGCGCCGGCGGACCAGGAGTTTCAGGATTGGCTGGCCCAGGTCGGGTATGCCGTCGGCCCGACGTGCGGGGAGGGGTAGTTCGCTAGCAGTCCGTGGATAAAGCCCCGCGAGCACCGAGAGCGGCGAGGCGCCGGGCTGGCAAGGCGCGACGAGGGGCCAATAGCAGCGCTATTGGGCTGAGGAGCAACGCAGAGCGCAGCCTTGGACCGACAGAATGTATAGTGGAGTTGACAAGATGTAATGTGTGCTTTACAGTGTGGATAGGTGAGGCGAAGCGGCCAGCGCGGATGCATCGCCGCGCGAATGCCGTGGGGATTTTGTCCACGGGCTTGCTAGGCCGGCCCGGCCACTCCCCGCTTTCTGTGCTCGCGCGGACTGGTCCACGGATTCCCCGGCGCGGACACTCGGTCGCGCGGATCGGTCCACGCAATGATAGATTAGGCGCTGTCACCGCCGTAGTCGCGGGCCCCTTGCGCGGGGAGCGTGACCCGGCGGGGCGGCCATTCCGCCCCCGCGTCCACGCGGGCCCCTTCGCGCGGGGAGCGTGAGCCAAAGGTCCTTGTCGGCGTCACTACCGGCGTCGCGGGTCACTCCGCGCGGAAGGCCCGCACCAACCCGTTGCCGCAGCATGCAGACAGCGCCGTCCGGAACCGGCCCCGCCTCCGAGGCCGATGATGGCCCGGGAGTGCCCGAGGCCCTGCCCCGAACCCTGCGCGAGCTGGGAAGGCGGCTCGGCCCCGCCGCTCTCGACCGCCTCTGGATTTTTCCGCCGCTGGTCCGTGGCCGGCGCGAGTGGGGCCTGGTGGCGGCCGCGTGTTTTGACGGTGCGGAGGCGCGCAGGCTGGTTACGGCCCGCTACACGTCGCAGCGCACGGGCAGGGGCCTGTACCTCGACACGCGGCTGCTCGACGAAGGCGTGGCGCCGCCCGACCGGCTTCCCCGGGTGATGGAGGGAGTGGTGCGGCGCGGGCCGGAGCCCCTGGGGAGTCCGCGCGTCGTGGAACTCGGGGGTGGGGCGGAGGCATTCGAGTCTCTCATGGCCGACTACCCGGACGACCTCTTCGAAGAGGCGGTCGCCGGGCCCCGCCCACCGGAATGAGGCGCAGGATCAGATGAAGTCCGGCCCCTCCGACGTCGAGCCGTACCTGGCGATCTTCGGCCGCTACCTGCGCGAACAGGGGCTGCCGGTCACGCAGCAGCGCGTGGCCGTGGCCGAAGCGGTCTTCTCCTCGTCGCTGCACCAGTCGGTCGAGGACATGGAGGCGGCGCTCCGCGAGAAGGATCTCCGCCTGGGCAAGGCGACGATCTACCGGACGCTCGACCTTCTCGTCCGGAGCGGCCTGGTCGAGGAGCACGACTTCGGTGAAGGCTTCAAGCGCTACGAGCACCGCCTATCGAGGGATCCCGTGCATCATCACCTGGTCTGCACGGAGAGCGGCGAGGTGATCGAATTCCGCAGCGGGGAACTCACCCGCATCGTCGAGGAGACCGCCGCCCGGCACGGCTTCCGTCCGACACGCCACAAGCTGGTCATCTTCGGCCTGAGCCGCGCGAGCCAGGAATCGGGCGCGGAGGTGCCCTACCGCGGCATCACCTGCCCCATCGACCGGACCTGACCCGAGCGGCCGCGCGGCCGGGAGGGATCTTGGACGCCATCGCGCGGGGGACGGGGGGGGCCGGGTGTCACCGGAAGCCCTGCAACAACGCGGCCCCGCCCTCGGGTGTCCACGGTTGGGGTCCGCGGATGCGTCGCCGGTCGAATGCCGGGAGGGTTTGGCCCGCGAGCTCCCGGCACCGACGATTCCACCAGCTTTCGGAGAACCTCATGATCCGCAGTGCGTTCCGCTCCTTGCCCACCCCCGCCTCCTTTCTCGCCGTCGTGGCCCTTGCCGCTCTCGCCATTGCGGGTCCCCCGGCTGCCTCGGCCCAGCTCACGGAGCAGGTCCCCGATCATGTCTGGGAGACCTTCCGCTGGCGCTCCGTCGGCCCGACCAACATGGGCGGACGGGTGACGGACGTCGAAGGCCTTCCAGGTCCGTCCAAGACCTTCTACGTGGCGGCCGCCGCGGGAGGGATCTGGAAGACCACCAACAACGGGGTCACCTTCCGCTCCATCTTCGACGATCCCCGGGTCGTGGCCATGGGCGACATCGCGATCGCGCCGAGCGACCCGAGCCAGATCTGGGCGGGGTCCGGCGAGGAGGACTCGCGCAACTCGATCTCGCCCGGGGGCGGGATCTTCAAGTCCACCGACGGCGGTGACAGCTGGGAGTTCAAGGGGCTTCGCGAAACCCAGGTCATCGGGCGCATCGTCGTCCACCCGCTGAACCCCGACATCGTCTTCGTGGCGGCGCTGGGGCACATCTGGGGTTCGAATCCGGAGCGCGGTCTCTACCGCACCACAGACGGCGGGGAGACCTGGGAGCTGGTCAAGTTCATCAGCGACAAGGCGGGCTTCGTCGACGTCGCCTTCCGCCCGGGCGACCCGAACACCCTCTTCGCCGCGAGCTGGGAACGCGTGCGCGGCCCCTGGTTCCTGAACAGCGGCGGCCCGGGGAGCGCGCTCTGGAAGTCGACCGATGGGGGAACGACCTGGACCGAGGTCGCCGGCAACGGCTTTCCCACGGCGATGAAGGGGAGAATCGGGATCGCGATCAGCGAGAGCGATCCCGACGTCATGTACACGATGGTCGAGGCCGAAGAGGAGGAGGAAGGTGGGGGGGTAGCCGGGGTCGGCGCGGATGAAGG
>CAZTOF010000326.1:0-8184 GCA_964615515.1 uncultured Gemmatimonadaceae bacterium | reverse complement strand
GGCGAAACCCGGGACGCGGGCATGTCGGAATGGGACAGGCCACCGGCGGAATTCGTGCCGCCCCCCCAAGCAGGTACGGCGTCTCGCACGAGACGGTGCGGCGGGTGCTGTCAACCGCAGCACAATGCCGACTTCCGCCCGGCAGCCGTTCACCACGGACGACGCCCGCGTCAAGCTCAAGCGCCTCTATCCGACGTTTGATGCGTGACGTGACACTAGGAATCCGTGGACAAAGCCGCCCGAGCACCGAGAGCGGTGAGGCGCCGGGCTGGCAAGGCGCGACGAAGGGGGAATAGCAGGGCTGTTCGCCCGAGGAGCAACGCAGAGCGAAGCATGGGAGTCACCAAATGTATACTGTGATGTGACGTGACATAATGTAATGTTGTCTTTACAGTGCGAAACGCTAGAGCGGTGCGACCAGCGCGGATGCATCGCCGTTCGAATGCCGGGGGGATTTTGTCCACGGGCTGCCAGCATCCGCTTGAATACCGGGAGGGTTGGTCCGAGGGTTGCCCCCGCTCACCAGCTGAACCCCGCCTTCACGTAGTAGAACCCGCCGCTCGCGCCGAAGGGCGTGGCCGGACTGTAGAGGTTCCCCGCCACCGCCCTCGCGTTCGGGTTCTCCTCGGGGTACCGGTTCAGGGCGTTCTGGGCGCCCACGGTCATGGTCGCCGACTCGCCCACCCCGTACGACGCCTCCAGATCCACCAGGTATTCGCCGGGATAGGAGCGGTCGTCCCGGGAATCGAACCACCCGGAGTAGTAGCTGAGCCGGCCCAGGAAGGAGAGTCCGCCCCAGCCCCGCCGGGCCGCGGCGGTCCAGCGCGTCGCCGGCAGGGCGTACTCAAGCTGCTGGACGCGGACCTCGTTGAGCACATCGGGGTTGTACCGCGTCACCCGGGTGTCGGTATGGTTGAGGGCCAGGCTGAGTTCGGTGTCGCCCTCCATCCCCGCGGGAACGAACGACGCCACCACGTCGACCCCTTGGGTGCGGGTGTCGAACTCGTTGGTGAAGAAGCGGAAGTTCTTCAGGTTCTTCGCGCTGGTGATCCCCTCGGAGATCAGCTTCTCGGCCTCGGCGGGCGTCAGGGCGAAGACGCGGCTCAGCGCCAGGCGGTCCGACACGGCGACGCGGAAGTAGTCGGCCGACACCGAGAACGTTCCCACGTCCACCACCAGGCCTGCGCCGGCGTTGACCGACCTTTCGGCGTCCAGCGCCTCTCCTCCCTTGACCTCGGCGACCGGGTTGTAGGAGGGGATGGTCCCGTTGTTGACCAGCTCGCGCAGCGTGCGGTCGAACTGGGTGGACACGTTGAAGGCGTTCTGCTGGCCCGGCGTGGGAGCCCGGAAGCCGGTGCTGGCGCTGCCCCGGACCGCGAGCGCGCCGGTGAGTCCGTAGCGGGCGGCCACCTTCCAGTTGGCGGTGGTCCCGAAGTCCTCGAAGCGCTCCACCCGCAGTGCGGTGCCCAGCGTCCAGCGGTCGTCCGGCGCGCGTGCTTCGACATCGCCGTAGGCGGCCAGGTTGACCCGGTGCCAGCCCCCCGCGGCGATGTCGCTGAAGCCCGGGAACCCGTTCGATCCCGCGCTGAACCCCTGCGCCGCGAAGGGGCCGATCACCCAGGACGTGCTGTCGCCGATCCCGATCTCGAAGTGCTCGTCCCGGAACTCGGCGCCGCCGGCCACGTTCACCACTTCGCCCAAGGGGTGGCTGACGTCGACGTTGACGTTGACCTCGGTCTGGCTGTAGACCCCGGGGTCGAATTCGTCGGGCGACCGGGGTCCCAGCGACGCGTTCACGGTGTTGCGTATGAAGAAGTCGACCGCGTGGCGGCCCAGACCGGCACTCACGTCCCACCGGAGGCCGCCGGAGGTGTGGCCGCGCAGGCCCGCCACAGCCGACAAATCCCGCGCATCGCCCCCGAACTGGGGCGTGAAGCCGCCCGGGAACATCTCCTGGAAGGTGAAGCAGTTCGGGTCGTCGAATACGCGCTGGAGCGCCACCGGGTCGGGGACATGGTTCGTGATCTTCACGACCGGGCAGCCGGCGGACCCGTCGAGCACCCCGTCCCGCGCGTCGAGGACGTCGCCGACGAGCAGGGTCTCGCCCCCGTCGAGGCTGTACACACCGGCCCGCGTGTTGGGGTTGCGGTAGAAGAACCCCCCCGTGACCGTTTCGCTCGCATGGTTGGCGTGCCCGTAGAGCTGCAGTCCGTCGCCGAAGAAGCGGCCGAAGTTGCCCCACAGCTTGAGGTCGTGGTCGACGGCGGGGGCGCCCCAGATCTGGGCCGGGTCGCGCACGTGGGTGTTTCCCGCCGCGATCAGCGCGGCCGCGTCGTCGCGCTGCACGCTCCGGCTGGTGGGGTTCGAGGTCCCGTACTCGGCGCTCAGGTTGGCGAAGCCGGCCTTGCCGAGCGGCAGCCCGATGTTGCCGGACAGCGTGTACGACTCGCCGTCGCCCTCCCCGTAGGCGCCGGTGCGGACCTCGAAGCCGCCGCCCGACGAAGCGTCCTTGAGGGTGAGGTTCATGACGCCGGCGATGGCGTCGGAGCCGTACTGGGCCGACGCGCCGTCGCGCAGGATCTCGACCTGGCGGACCGCGATGGCGGGGATCGCCGAGATGTCGGGCCCCTGGGCGCCGTCGGCGAAACCGCCGCCGATCCACATGATGATGGAGGCGCGGTGGCGGCGCCTGCCGTTGACGAGCACGAGGGTGTGGTCGGGGGCCAGGCCGCGCAGGCTCGCGGGCCGTATGATGCGGGCCGCGTCGCCCACCGCCTGGGGGTTCACGTTGAAGGACGGGATCACGGTGCGCAGCAGGTCGTTCAGGTCGGTGTCGCCCTGTTCCACGAAGTCCCGCGCCGCGATGGCGTCGATGGGGACCGCCGACCGGGTGGCGGTGCGGGGGCGGGAGCGGCTGCCGACCGCGACGAGACCCTCCAGGGCGAGGGCGGTTTCGCGCAGTTCCACGTCGAGGCGGACGGTAAGGCCGTCGGAGATGGTGACTTCGCGGACCACGGCGGCGTAGCCGATCAGCGAAAACTCGACGGTGTGGGTGCCGGGGGGGATGTCGGTGATTTCGTAGTGGCCGTCCGGGTCGGTGAGTCCCGCGAGGTCGAGTGCGGGCAGGCCGGCCCGGGCAACCGCGAGAGCCGTGCCCGTCCCGGCATCCCGGATCGTGCCTTCCAGCGAGCCCTGCCCGGCCGCGCACAACGGCGCGAGGAGCAGGATACTGGCCGCGGTCGGCGCCGCCAGGACGGAAAGTGCCGCCGGGCGCGGGGAGTATCTTGTTACGCGCCTTGGACTTGCGTCGAATGTTGCGGTTTCGCTCCGCTCTGCCACTTGCTCTTCTCCAAAGAGGGTCCTATCGGTATCGCCAGCCCAATTCCTCCACCGATGGACGAAAGAAAACACGATGTTCCGGAGTTTACCACCACATTCGAGGCCGCCCGCGTACCGAACGGGAAGCCGCCCCCGCCCATTGCCGTTTGCGGCAATGCTCGCCCTTGCATGCCAGGGCGACGCACCCCCTCCGGACGATCCCTTCGCCGCCAACACCTGGACCCTCGCCGGCCCCGACACGAGGATCGGTTCGCGCGACGACCCCGACTACATCTTCGGGTCGGTCGGGAGCCTGATCGTGGGTCCGGACGGACTGTTGTATACGCTGCACTGGCGGGAGGGGACGATCCGCCGCTGGACCCCGGACGGTGCTCCCGCAGGATCGATCGGAAGACAGGGCGAGGGTCCCGGTGAGTTCGAGCGGCCCGTTGACATGGGGTTCTTCGGCGACTCCCTGTGGGTCTGGGACATGGGCAACTACCGCGTCAGCCACTTCGACCCGGAGGGCGAGTTCCTGGGGTCGGAGTCGCCCGCGGTCGACTTCGGCGGCCGGGACGAAATCCCCGCCCGTCCCTACAGGCCGCTGCGCGACGGGACCTTCATCGGCAGGGTCCCGGCGTTCTCGCACATGATCGCCACCGGCGAGCTCACGGAGTCTCCCCACGTGCACATGGACGCGGAGGGCAACGTGCTGGCGCGAATCTGGGCCATGCCGTACGAGCCCCGCGACGTCTTCGCGATCATGAACGACGACGGTGTGGGAGGTTCCTTCTCCAGCCAGCCCTTCGACGACGGCCACAGCGTGACCACGGGCGACGACGGTATGCTCCTCCTGGAGCGCCGGGCCTGGACCGGCGAAGGGGAGGCCGTCGTCAGGGTCACGAAGATCGGCCTGGGCGGGGACACGCTCCTGGCCGCGTCGGTGCCGTACGAACCCGTTCCGCTTCCCGCCGAGCGCTTCGATTCGGCGGCCGCCGAGATGGCCGAGCGCTACAGCGACGATGGCGGCCCCTTCAGCGCCACCGAGGCGGAGGTCCGCGAGGAGATGTACCGGCCGGCGTATCTCCCGGCGGTGCGCAGGGTCACGCAGGCCGACGACGGCACCATCTGGCTGCGCCGCTACGACCCGGTGGAAACGGAGAGCGGCGAGCGGATGAGCGAGTGGTGGGTCCTCGATGCCGGGGGCGCCCCGCTGGCCCGGGCGCTGACTCCGGCCGGTGTGAGTTTGAGGGTGATCGGCGGCGACACGGTCTGGGGGATCGAGACCGACGAACTGGGTGTGCAGTACATCGTCCGCTACCGGCTGGTGAAGGACGGGTGACCGATGGCTCCATCCGCAGGCTGCTACCCCTCCAGCTCCGCCAGCCTGCTCCGGGCCTCCCGGGCGGGTTCATACGTCTCGTCAGCCGTCTCCCACGCCACGAGCGCCGCCTTCAGATGCTCGACGGCCCCCGCCGCATCCCCCCGCGCCTCCCGCACCAGCGCGATCTCGAGGTGCGTATGCGGGTGCGCCGGGATGGGACGAAGGGCTTCCCGCAGCTCGGCTTCGGCCTCGTCCAGACGGCCCGCCTTGCGCAGCGCCCGTCCCAGGTCGCGGTGCAGGCCGGGACCGGGATTCTCCATTCCCATGACCTCGCGGTAACCGGTGATGGCCGACTCGTAGTCGCCGCCGGCTTCGTCGATCTCTCCCTGAAGCCGCTGGAGGCTCTCGAGCAACTCCCCGTGTCCCATGGCCTGCGCCACCTGATGGGTCGCGTCGTGCGCCTCGCGGGCGGCTCCGAGATCCCCTGACGCCAGGGCGAGCCACCCCGCATCGAGGTAGATCTCGAGATCGGCGGCCCGCATCTGGGAGAGCACCATGGGGGGGAGCGCGCTGGAAGCCTCCTCGAGCCATGCGTCGGCGACCCGGATCGCCTCCGCGGTCTCTCCCCGGAACCGGTGATAGTGCTTCAGCCCCTCCAGCGCATCGGCCCTCTCGGCCGGGGTCCGCGCCAGCTCGATCGCCCGCTCGTAGCCGGCGCGCGCCTCGTCGAAGTTCCCCGTGTGGAGATCGAGCGACGCGAGGGCGCCCACGAGTCCCGGCGCCAGCGGTTCGATGAGTATCGCCCGCTCCAGGTTCGCGCGGGCGTCGTCGTGTTCCCCGCGCCGCCGCCGCAGGCCCGCCAGGCTGGCGTAGCCCGTCTCGTCGTCCGGGAATCTCTCCATGTACTGGGCGAGCGTCGCGAGTGCCGCCTCCTCGTTGCCCAGCTCTTCCTGGGCCGCCGCGATCTCCTTCAGAACGCCGCCGTCCCGGGGGTCGAGGCGCTGAAGCGTGGCCAGCGTCGCCAGCTTCGCCTCCGTGTCGCCCGTGATCCGGTGGACGATCAGCCGGTACCTCAGCGCCTGCGCGTCCTCCGGGTGGAGTTCGGCCCACATGTCGATCACCGCGGCCGCCCTGGCGACGTCCTGCGCCACGAAGTAGTACTCGGCCTTGACGATGAAACGGTGGCGCTCCGGGATCCGGTAGAGGTTGGCCATCGCCGCCTGCAGCGCGACCAGGGCCTCGTCGGTGCGGCCGTTGCTCAGCAGTTTGTCCACGGGCTGCCAGTCCCGGACCGGGACGTCCTCGATGCCCTGCCGGTCGGGGATCCCCAGGGCGTCCTTGACCCGGGGTGACAGCTCGTCGATCAGCGCCAGGAGGTCGGGCCCTTCCATGAGGATCTCGGCCACGACCGACCCGTCGTCGACCTCGTGCAGGCGCAGCGCCACGCGGTAGCCCGCGTCGGTGCGCTCGATCTCTCCCGCCCCGAAGAACTCGGCGTAGCGCTCATCGGCCAGCTCGCGCTTCAGTGCCGACGGGATGCCGAGCAGGTCGGGAAATCCCAGACCGGAGAGGCGCTCGCGGAACAGGGCAAACGGAAGCGCGTCGAAGAACTCGTCCGGGCTCAGGTCGGATTCGAGCGCCGACGGGACCGCGTAGGCGAGCCAGGAATCGTCCTCGTCCAGACCGGCGCCGGGATCCAGGGGGAAGAGGACGGTGCGCTTGCGGAACTCCGCCTTCGCCACCTCGCGTTCGATGACCTCGCCGTCCTCGGTCTCGACGGTGGCCGAGGTCGTCGCGGCACCCAGGTCCGCGCCGCCGAAGAGCATCCACAGCACGGCGCCGCAGAGGACGACGTTGGCGGGGATCCCGATCTTCTCGGTCCGCGCCAGTCCCTCCGTTTCCCGCCCCGGCTTGCCGTGAAACCAGGCCAGCATGAGCGCGGTGGGCAGGAGGGGCAGCAGTCCGAGGAGCACCACCCTTGTCCAGTGCGGCGAAAGGAGGAATTCGTCCACGGCGAAGTTGACGAATTCGACCACACCCCAGGATGCTCCGGCATAGATCGCCAGGACGTGGGGAACGCGCCGTTCCAGGAGTGTGCGAAGCGGTCTGGGCATGGGCTTTCCCAGGGATGTGAGGGCCTTTGTCCGGCGGTCCCATTCTAGAACGCGGCTGCGCAGACGGGCAACGCGTCGCCTTCTCCGGGACGACACGCGGATGGCCCGGGTTCCGGGAGTGGACAGACGCAACCCGCCACGGAATATTGGCTTGCCGAAACCGTCCGCACGAGAGCCGGACCCCGCCCCGGCCGAACCCGTGCCCTCCCCTGCCGGAGCCGAGCCATGTACAGCGCCAACCGACGCGGTCCGCGCGCACCGCTTCCGAGCTGGGAACGAATGATCGCAAGAGGCGCAACCGCATGATCTTCCGGGGCTCCCAGGTAGTGCTGGTGGTGGCCTTCGTCGTCCTTCTCGCCGTCGTCGGCACGGTCGGCTACGTCCGGATCGAGGGCTGGAACTGGGCGGACTCGTTCTACATGACGATCATCACGATCACCGCGGTCGGGTACCACGAGGTCCACCCGCTCAGCGAGACCGGCCGCATCTTCACGGTGTTCATGCTCGTCGGCGGCCTGAGCGCTTTGGGGGCCTGGTTCGCCCTGATCACGGCGGCGTTCGTCCGGATGGACCTCCGCAACACGTACAAGAGGCGCAGAACCATGAAGAGAGTGAGCCGCATGAAGGACCATGTGATCATCTGCGGCGGGGGGAACATGGGCCGGCAGATCATGCGGGAGCTCGACGGCGCCCACCAGCCGTGCGTCGTCGTCGAGCGCCACCCGGACGCGATCGGGTCCCTTCGCGAGATCAATCCCGGCGCGGCGGTCATCGAGGAGGACGCCACGCGCGACCGGGCACTCCGCGAAGCCGGGATCGGGCGGGCGACGGCGCTCGTGACCTGCCTGTCGGGCGACACAGACAACCTATTCGTGTGCCTCTCCGCCCGGGACCTGAACTCCCGCCTGGTGATCGTGGCGCGGGCCGAGGGCAGGTCGACCACCGCGAAGATGTACCGGGCGGGCGCCGACCACGTGGTCAGCCCGAACAGGACCGGCGCGGTCTGGGTGGCCTCGCTGCTGGTGCGTCCCTCGGTGGCGTCGTTCATGGACCTGACCGAGAAGGGCCGCCACCTCTCCCGCCACATCGACCAGGCGACGGTGGGCCCTGGCTCGAAGGTGGAGGGTCTCACCCTGGGCGAGGCGGGCATCCTGAACGAGACCGGGCTCCTCGTGGTCGCGATCCACAAGCACGGCCAGCCCTACGAGGACGCGACCTTCAACCCGGACGCCTCCACCCGTCTCGAAGCCGGCGACGACCTCATCGTGGTGGGCGACAACGAACAGGTCGAGCGTCTGCGCGCCTACCTCGCCTGAAGGGGGGGTGCCCCGCGTCGTACCCGGGGCTCCAGCATCCCCGCCGGCGGGGGCCGGTGCGAGAGCGCGTCCCCCGATCCCGCAAGTTCAATGGGCGCTGACGGATTCGAAC
>CAZTOF010000325.1:0-3936 GCA_964615515.1 uncultured Gemmatimonadaceae bacterium | reverse complement strand
CTTCATCCCCCGGCCCCAACCCCACATGGTTCGCACCGCCGCCGATGTCCTCGCGGCGGTCGGCGCGACCGGCACGCAGATCGTGGACATGCGCCCGGCGGGCCGCTTCGCGGGTACCGAACCCGAACCGAGGGCCGGACTGCGGCCCGGCCACGTGCCCGGCAGCCGCAACATCCCCTACACGGCGCTCGTGGACCCGGCCACCGGGCTGGCGATCGGCGACCGGGCGCTGGCGCGGCTGCTGGCGAATGCCGGCGTCGATCCGCTGAAGGAACTCCTGGGAACGTGCGGGTCGGGAACGAGCGCCTGCGCCTTCGCCTGGAGGATGGCCTGCGCGGGCCACCGGGAGGTGGCGATCTACGACGGGTCCTGGGCCGAATGGGGCGGGCGCGAGGACCTGCCGGTCGGCACCGGGCCGCCGGACGGCTGCTAGCGGTCCGTGGATAAAGCCGACCGAGCACCGAGAGCGGCGAGGCGCCGGGCTGGCAAGGCGCGACGAAAGGTGAATAGCAGGGCTATTCGCCCGAGGAGCAACGCAGAGCGAAGCGTTGGAGTCACCGAATGTATACTGTGATTGACATAATGTAATGTCTTCTTTACATCGTGAATGGGTAGAGCGAAGCGCCCAGCGCGGATGCATCGCCGCTCGAATGCCGGGGGGATTTTGTCCACGGGCTGCTTGCGGTTTCTGCCAGCAGATCCGGATTCCCCCTTGGCGACGCCGCGCTTTCCGGCTGTCACGGTCCCCCGTTGCGTCTCCAGCACCCAGTTGCCGGAGAAGGACCTGCCATCGCCGGTGAGCCGCAGCACGAGAGTCCCCCCGGGCAGCTTGACGCGAAGGTGCAGGATCCCGGCGCCCGGCTCGACGCGCTCCAACACCGCGGACACGCTTCCCAGCTGCATGAAGCCATGGTATCTCCCGGGCTTGCCGCGGATCTCGATGGTTCCCTCCGACACATGGCTCTGAGACGACATCGTCACGTCGTAGACACCCACCGGGTCCATGACCGCTTCTTCATCCCGATTGGAGGGTGGTCCCTCCGGTTGCGGCCCCGACATCACCGCGCACCCGGCCAGGAGAATGGCTGTCGCCGACAGGGCGGGCCCGGAGAAAGAGTCCATTCGGCTCCCCCGGAATCTCGCATGGCCGCGAGCGGCCACCTCGCAAGCTGAAACGCGCGGCTGGGGCGTTGCTTGTTTCATGGGAACGCCGGGGAACCACCTCCGCAGGACTGCCGGGCCCCGGGGGTCACCCCGAGCGCGCGGTCGTCGCGATCCAGTCGGCCACCGTGCGAACCCCCGTCATCACCCCATCTCCCACCGTCGCCAGCACGTTCCCGGCCACGGTCTCGTCGAGCAGCCCGGTCCATACGGCCAGCGCCAGCAAGACCCCCGCCGGAACGATGATCCTCACCGCGATGCGCATGAACTCCTTGAACACCACCCAGACCAGGGCCACCGCCAGCACCAGGAAAACCAGTTCGCCGATCAACGCGGGTGTCGCGAATTCGCTCATTGCCTGCCTCCCTTTCGACTGAAGCCGCCGTCAGCCGTACGCAATCAAGGCCGGATCCGGTTTCCGGGGGCCCGCGGAACCGGGCCGATACGCACCATGCTTCGACCTGCCGCCAAATCGGCGCCACGGACACGGGGCGGCTCCGAGATTCGGAGCCGCCCCGTCCGGACCCCGTCAGCCCGGTGTCCCGCCGAAGGCTACGAAACGCGATCCTTCAGGCTCTTGGCGGCCTTGAAAGCGGGATATCTCTTCGCAGCGATCGTGATCGACTCCCCGGTCCGGGGGTTGCGGCCGGCCCGCGCCGCCCGCTCACGCGCTTCGAAGGTTCCGAAGCCCCCGATGGCGACCCTTCCGCCCGCGTCGAGTTCGTCGGCGATCACGCCATGCACCGGATCGAAGATCGTGTCCAGCACCTCCGCCGAACGGGCCTGGGTCAAGTCGGCCCTCGCCGCAAGCTTCCTGGCCATCTCGGACTTGTTCATGCAACTGCTCCTTGTTGGGTGGTGTCCCGAACCCGGCCCCCGGGCCGGGACTGTCGAGAGCGGCGCGCACCGAGCACGCCGTGGTCTGGTTGGGTCTAGTCCCCCTCAACTCCTGTTCGTTCCGGTGTTCCCGGCCCCGAGATCCCCAACTCCCCATCCGGGGTGTGTGCACGAATGTGTACGAAAACGCGTGAAAATGGAAGATGCGGGCGTCCCGATCGGCGCCCCGGGAGGCGCCTGCGGGGCGGGGGCCGGCGACCAGGCGTCGAACGGGCGGTCCTCGAAGCGCTGGATGTCGCCGGCCAGAAGAGCGAAGTGGGCGCCGGCCGCGTCGTCGAGTCCCGTGTGGTTCCGCGCCCGGACCTTCAACAGCCCGAGATGCCGGGCGGCCACCGCCCGCACCTGCGGCATCGCCGCGCTGCCGGCCAGCCCCATCAGTCCGTCCGCAACGACCCGGCCGACCGCACGCCGCACCTCCGCCTCGTAGCGGGAGTCCCCCGGGTTCGGCTCCCCCACCGCCGTAAGCGCCCCGATCACGCCGTCCAGCCCGGGCAGCGACGGATCGAGCATGTGCTGCTCCAGGAGCCGCGCCGCGCGGCTCCCGTTCAACACCTCCCCCACCACATGGGCCGCGGCGACCACCGCCGGCGAGATCGCGTCGAACATGGGGCCCGTGTAGCGCGGGAAGAGTTCGCGCGTGCGGCCGTAGCCGGCAGGGCGGGGCGGGAGATCGTCCAGCACCGATTCGGGGACGGTCAGCTCGGCGGGCTGCAGGGCACGCACCAGCGCGTCGAGCGCACGCTGCTGCATGGCGGCGGGCGCCGCGCGGACCGGGTCGTGCCCGTCGCCCCGCACGGCGTACGTGTAGTGCATCCCCCCCAGCACCGAGGCGGCCGCCGTGACCTGGTAGCGGTGGTGCAGGTAGAGCGGCACCAGCGCCTCCTCCAATTGCGCCATCGGCCGTCCCGCGCGGATCACCCGTTCGCCGAAGCGTTCCAGGGCGGCGCGACGCACGTCCAGCATGCGTTCCAGCTCGGCGCCCGCATCGGTCCCGTTCGACCATTGATCGGCCCGCACATGGGCCGAGATGTCCTGGTTGGTGAAAAAGCGGATGTCCTGCTCCCACGCCTCGTCGAGGATGCGCTCCATCTCGGCGGCCTCGTCGGTGCCCGGCGGGAAGTGCGAATAGCCGTAGCGGATCGCGACCTTGTCCCACTCGCCGATGTCGGCGTCGTAGACCTCCGAGTAGTCGAAGTCGTCGCCGTCGTGGGTGATGAGCGGGTGCGGGTAGTCGAGGACCGAGATGCGGCCCAGGTCGCTGTCGTAGTAGTTGTGGGAGAGCCCGAGCGTGTGGCCCACCTCGTGCGCGGAGAGCTGGCGGATCCGGGCCAGCGCCCACTCGGCGATGTCCGCAGGGTTCTCGTCGCCGTTCTCGTACGGTGCGAGCAGCCCTTCGGCGATGAGGTAGTCCTGCCGCACCCGCAGCGAGCCCAGCGTCACCGTGCCCTTCAGGATCTCGCCGGTGCGGGGATCGGTGATCGAGCCGCCGTAGCTCCAGCCCCGGGTCGAGCGGTGCACCCAGTTGATCACGTTGTAGCGGATGTCGTGGCTGCTCACGTTCTCGGGGCGCAGCTCCACGCGGAAGGCGTCGATGAAGCCCGCCGCCTCGAAGGCCTGGTTCCACCAGCGGGCACCGTCGAGCAGCGCCGAACGGACGGGCTCCGGGGTGCCCGGATCAAGGTAGTAGACGATCGGCTCGACGGGCTCGCTCATCGCCGCGTTCGGGTCCTTCTTCTCCAGGCGGTGGCGGCGGATGAAACGCTTCGTCATCGGCTCCCCCAGGGGGGCGGAGTAGTCCTGGAAGGACATGGTTCCGTACCCGGCCCGGGAGTTGTGGGCGCGGGGCGTGTACCCGCCGAGCTCCGGCAGCCTGATGAG
>CAZTOF010000324.1:0-5350 GCA_964615515.1 uncultured Gemmatimonadaceae bacterium | reverse complement strand
AGTGCTGAACACCCCACTCGACGGGGAATTCTTCCCCAGTCGAAGGGGGTTATTCGGAAACGTTGACCATCAGCCGCCCGAATCTCATGCCGCGAAGGACTGCGAGCCATGCACGGACGTTGCGGTCGCTCGACAGCTTCTTGGGAAGCGATACGGTGTCGCCCGAGAGTGGGGTGACTTCTATCCGAGCGGCTCTTCACCGTTGAGAGCATGGAGACGCCGAAGCAACGGGTCGGCCCGGCGATGGGCGGGGCGGCCCTCGACCACAAAGAACGGGCAAGGGCGCTGAAGCCTTTGGGCTGGAAGGGGCGCCGTGCCGAGTGGATTGCGCTCGCCTGCTGCCACGGCGGCGTGTTCACGCGGGTACAGTGGACGGGCTTCCTCGGGTGCCACCACGAAAAGGTGGGCCGCGCCGTCCGCAAGCTCGTCGCCCGGGGCGTGGCCATCGAGGAGAAGCCGCCCGGCATCAAGGGCATCGGACGGATCTGCCGGATCCACGGTCGCCGGATCTACAAGGCGCTCGGCTTGGGGGACCGCCGCCGCCGGAGGATCACGTCGCCGGAGGTGACGATGCGGCGCCTGCTCGGGCTCGACTACGTGCTCGAACATCCCCGCCTGCCGTGGCTTCCCACCGAAGCCGACCGGGTGGTCGCCTTCGAGGCGCTCGGGATCGGGCGGGAGTTCCTTCCCCAGCGAGTCTACCGGGGCGCGCTCGGGGGCCTCCGGCGCTTCTTCCCGCTCGGGCTGCCCATCGCGCTGGACGCGGAGCGCGCCGTCTTCGTCTACGCCGAACCGGGTTACGAGACCGCGACGGCGATCCGCTCGTGGGGCGCGAAGCACGGCGATCTCTGGAAGGGGCTTTGGGACCTCGGCATCAAGATCGAGGTGGTGGCGGTCGTCCGGAGATGGAAGGAGTACGGGAGGACGAGCAGGGTGCTGGCCAACTGGTCGCGGTATCCTCGCCCGTCCGAAATCGACGGGGAGACCCGGCGCGACCTCGCCCGCATCGAGCAGGCCATCCTCGGGGGAGATGTCCGCACGCTCGACGAATACGGCGGCTTGCAGGCCGCCTTGAAGCGTGCCGTCGCCCTTGAGGAGCGCCCGCGCAGGCGTGCGGGCCGGGGGCTGACAGAGCGAGTGGACACGTGGATGACGGTTCGGCTGGCGGGGGCTCGAATCCGGTGGGAGTCCTGATGTGCTGGGCCGTACCGGAGGTGTGCAAGAGACAACGGGGACTCCCCACCAGTTATCAAGGGCACTTGGAGCGGGACCGTAACCCCGCGTCGAACGAAGAGATCAGGCTGCATGATTCTCTGTCGGACGGCTGGGCTGGTAGCAAGTCTGGGTGTTGAGCATCGCGCAGGCGACCGCAAGCAGGCGGTCCGCAACCGAGCGGAGGGCACGGGCATGGCCGTGCCCGCGGGCACGAAGGGCGGCGTATTTGGCCTTGCTGACGGCGTCGTGCTGGACGGCGGTCCGCGTCCAGTGGTAGACTGCGTCTCGGAGGCGGGGATGGGCGGCAAGACGCCGGACGACGAGCTTGTACTTGCCCGAGCGTCGTGTGACGGGCGCGACCCCGCACAGACAACGCAAAGCCTTGTAGTCCCGTCGAGCCAGCGCTTGCGGGGCTTCGGCGAGCAGCGTGGCGAGGACGGTCTGGCCGACTCCGGGCAGGGAGGAGAGGACCGTCACGTCGCGCTGCCCGCCGAGTTGTTCATGGTCGGACTCCTCCCGGTCGGCCAAGGCGTCGATCAGGCGCGCGATCTCTCGCTTGGTCTCGGCGAGCTGGCGCTGCACCAAGCGGATGCGCTCGGAGGCGGTGCGGATGTGGGCCACCGCAGCCTCGGTGGTTCCGGGCGCGACGGCAACGGCCGGGGCGCGCAGGATCTGGAAGAGTTCGTCTGCGGTTATCCGCCGGACCCGGTGGCGTTTGAGAAGACTCTCAATCGTCCGGCGATGGACCCGCCGAGCCTTCGCAGGCGTCGGAACCTTGGCCCAGAGGTCGAGGAACCAAGGATCGGCGACGCTTCGGGCCGCTTCCAGGATCTGCGGATAGTACCGCCACAGCTGCTCGCGCATACGGCTCGACAGGCGGGTGCGTTCCTGCGTGAGATCTTCCGCGATCCGCGACCACTCCCTGAGTTCGATGATGATCGGGTCGACGGGGTCGATCTTGCGGAAGTGGTGAAGGTCGGTCCTCAGCGCATCGGCAAGCACACGGGCGTCCCGGCTGTCGTCCTTGGCTCCGGCGGGCGAGAACCGGTCGCGGAACCGGTCGAGTTGCTTCGGGTTGATCGCGTAGACCGCGAACCCCCGGTCCATGAGGCTCTCGACGACCGGGCCGTGCGGAACCTCGATCGCCACCGGAATGTTGGCTGCGGAGTCTCCGGACCTGGCGGCGATCCAGTCGGCCATCTCGGCCAGCCCCGCACCCCCGTGTCGGAAGGTGCGTTCCTTTCGCTGCGAACCGTCGCCGCTGACTACGCAGACGTGGTGGCTTCTGGATGCCCAGTCGACGCCGGCGAACCAGACTTCGGGATTTACCATGCTTCCTCCCGTGTGAAGGTTACTGAGCGGACGAAGTCTCGGAGACGCCGCGATGCTTGCCGGTCCCTGTACTGGCGCTCGAAGGCGCAAACTCCCCACTGGGCATCCATCGCGACTCCGGACCGGGGCACAAGTCCCCCGCAGGTGCTCGCTGGCACAGGGTCGATTAGGTCACTCCCGGCCCGGTCTCCAATTGCTGAATGTGCGACGTTTCGTGCCGCTCCAGAACGTGCATTCAACGTACAGGGTCGATGCACAATATGGCGCTCCGGTGATGCGCACCGGCTGTCCTGCATATCCGCTGGCGCGGCAAGGTCTTGCGGCTCCGCCGCGCGGTCGGCCGGGGCGCGGGAGCCGCTTGGGGCTTGGTGGGGAGCGACCCCAGGGGCACAGGTGCCCGGATCGGGCGCGGGGCCGTGCGCGTTTTCACACGCTCGTCCCCACCGCCTTCTGGGGTCGCTCCCCCTTGAATTATCCCTGCGGGAAGGCCGTTGGGCACCGAAGAAAGATCGGATCAATTGCTCCGGTCTACCACGGTTTCGCCGAAGGCCCTCCAGCGGGCGTTCTCCCTTCCCTTGGAGGCCGAGCCCACAACGGCCCGAGCGCGCTGGTGACGCTCACGGGTGAAGAGAAGGTCAGCCTTCATCTCTCCTCGTGAGCACGAGGACCACGAAAGGCTCGAAGATGAACGTCCCCGGAGATCCAGGGACCGGAACATATCGAGAGCAGATTTTCTGGCCCGCAATCCCGGTGCGGTCCTTCGAGACGACCGCCACAAACTCGCAAGAGAGGCCGTAGAGGTCGATCTCGAAATACAGATGGAGCGCGGGATGGCTGTACGTGCCCCCCGCGCGGATCGCGAAGGTATCGGCTTGATGCGGGTACGTGGTTACGATACCCAGGGATGCATCGACCCCCTTGTGGTCCAAAGGGTAGTTCGGACGGTCCGTCGCGTATTCCTCGTGGATGTCCAGCATCCACTCCTCGACCATGTAGTCAGGGTCGGGATGGAAATCGGTAATCACGTTTCTGCCTGACCAGCGACCGAGAATCGACGCGGGTGCCTGTTCTGGATCGACAGGCGCAACCCCGCAACCGGTCACGGCGAGCACCAGTGTGGCCCACTTGATCGTTTGGCTCATGACTGTCCGTGGGGTCCGGCCGGCCGGGGTTGGAGCGGGACTGCACCCGGCCGGTCTCCAGCACCGTTCAGGGTCGTATTCCGTGGCCTCGGGCGGCGCGGTGGGAACGGTTGTCGGGCTACCGCAGGAAGCCAGTGCCAACAACAGTGCCACGCGCCGCCTCTACGGACCTCACTCCCGCACGCTTGTCCTCGCGAGGGGTTCCGTTCCGTGGGAGCCGACGTGGCGCCGGCCCGTCGAGCACGCCCACGGCGGACACCGCGAGCATCTTCGCGATCTGATCCGCCAACCTCTCGATCACCGCAGGTGTTGCCAGGAAAACGGAGGTCCGTTCGCCAACGGTGATTCCGAGCACCATGGAGGTCTCGCCGCACATCGTGCGCGTTCCCATCCACATGTCCGATGCCCTGCTACGCCCGGTGTCGGTCTGCTGCCGAGCTTTGCTCTGCGCAACTCTGTTCCCGCGCATGATACCACCCTCCTCTACCGTGTTCTTCTCAGCCGCTTCCTCGGTCGTGCGAGCCCCAGGGACCGATCGGACGCTCCGGGGCTCTGGCGAAATCGCACATGGCAGCCTCCAGCTTACGCGGATGATTCGGACGGTTGCGGGGTAGGCTCTCCTCCTGCAGGGTATTGGGGGTTTGTCTCCTACATCCAACGGGCCGAAAAGGGTCCGCGCGTGCACCGTGTTCGAGACGGCCTGTTCCGAAAGCGCGAACCGCCTCGCAACCTCCGCCATGCTGCCGCTTTCCTCGTAAGCCGCGCAGATCGCATCGCCCTGCAATCGGATCAGATCGGCTCTGGTGGGGAAGCCGCCCTCGCGCATCGCGATCCTTCCAACCTGGTAGGACGATACGCCGAGGTCGCGAGCAATGTGCGCGAACGTCTCGCCGCCCCAGGCGCGTGTGATGATCTCCCCGCGTACCGCGTCGGGGATCTTGCGCGGTTGCATTGGGAACCTCCCTGTGTTCCGCTGCCGGTCGGGGATCGGCCACGATAATTGGGGCCTGTGTCCGTGACCTGTAGAGCGCGCGTCTCGGCCCGCGCTGCCAGCCGACCGGATGGCGGAGATGGCTTGTTTCCGCGAACTTGCCGAGCGTGCAGATCGTGCGGTCCATCACCGAGGAATCGAATGATAACACACACGAAACGAAGCGGCCGGAGCTATGGTGCTGGCACCGAGACCCTGTACGAGCATTTGAAGAGCAACGGCTTCCACGAGGTCGAAAACGGGATGAAGGACATCCGGAAGCGGATGGACCGCATGGACGGGCGGTTGCGGGAAGCACGGGAGGAACGGCGCGGGATCGCGGCGGTCGTGGCAGGCCGTGCGGCGAACCGTGGCCGTGCTTGAGGGTCAGTTGCAACGGCGCGAAGACGCCCCGAACGTTACGGAACGGAGGCCCAACCCATGAAGCCTTGGCGGAAACTGGCGGCGCTGTTGCTGGCGGCCGCGTGTTCGGGCGACGCGACGGCCCCCGATCCCGGCCCTGTGGAAACGGTGACGGCCAACGATCCGGCCGGCCGGTCGGCGCGGGGCGCGGTGGCGGTGGGCGACGGCGCGGTTGCGGTACTTGTGAGGCCGCCACAGGCGATCATCACGGGCGTGGGCGACACGCTGCGGCTGGCGGCTCTGGCGTTCGACGAGAACGGATACGCGG
>CAZTOF010000323.1:0-3898 GCA_964615515.1 uncultured Gemmatimonadaceae bacterium | reverse complement strand
CTCCGGGAGCCCGCCGTCCTGGAGTACGTCCGGCGGGTGCATGTCGGCAGAATAGCTCCGCGAACTCCGGATCCCGAACAGCTAACTATCGATCCCACAATCACATAGAAAGGTGGTGCAGTATGTCACTGGTTCGGGCGGCCCGAACAGAAGCACGTTGGCCCCCTCCCCAAGCCAGATGTCGCCGCTCGCCAGCACGCCCACGCGCGCCTTCGAGACCGCGGGAACGAGGGTGAAGTCGAAGTTGTCGAGCGTCTTGCCGCGCGGCAGCTTCGCCTCGGCCCGGTGCCGCTCGAAGCGCCGCCGCTCCCGGTCGGTGACCTCCTGGGCGGCCAGCGCGGCGAGCAGGCGTGCCGAGGACCAGCCTTCCCGTTCCGCACGTTCCGTGAAGCTCCGCCACAGGGCTCGCATGGTGGGCAGGCGCAGTTGCTTGAGCAGCAGGTCGAGCTGGGGCGGATCCACGACGAAGGGATCGTTCATGCGGGTGCTCCGTTCAGGCAGGTGTCATCGAAGTCCGACATGGACGGCAGGGTCACGCCGACATCCGGGATGCCCTCCGGCTTCGCCACAAAGCGCTTGCCGAGGACCGCCGGATCGGGAAGTCCGCCGGCGCCGAGGCACCTGTCGATCTCGGCCGCCAGCCGGACTTCGCAGCAATGATCGTGGGCCAGCGTGAGCAGATCCACCATCCGGCGGCAGGCCCGGCGGTCGTTCAGACCCTCGCGCAGCGCGTCAAAGGCGCGGCGGTAGGCGTCTCGGGGGAACAGGCCGTCGCGGTGGACCCAGTTCAGCAGCGCCATCGGCTTGCGCCTGAGCGACGGCAGCACATGCCGGTAGTCGACGACCCGCCCGCGCCGTCCTCCCGGGCCCGCATGGCCCCGTGGCAGCGTCATGAGTTCGTCGGTGCCCGCGTACAGCACCAGGCGGTCGTCGTACAGCCGCACCCGCAGCCGGTGTCCCACCAGTCGTGAGGGCACCGTGTAGAAGACCCGCCGCAGCGAGAAGCCGCCCGTGCTCGTCACCCGCACCAGCGTCTCCTCGAAGCCGTCGCTGCGCCGTCCCGGCAGCGCCCCCAGCACCGCCCGCTCCGCGTCGATCCGCTCGCGGTTGCGGGCGTTGCGGCGGCTCACCACACCGGCCAGGAACGCCCGGTACGCCTCGATCGTCTCGAAGTCCCGCGAGCCCCTCAGCAGCAGCGCATCCTCGACCGCCCGCTTCAGGTGCCCGTGCGGACCCTCGATCGAACCGTTCTCGTGCGCCCGGCCCCGGCTGTTGCGGCTTCCCTCCATCCCGTAGTCGTCCAGCAGCGCCTCGTACCGCGCCGTCAGATCCTCCCTCGCCTCGCGTTTCAGGTTCCGAAACGCCGCCGACAGGCTGTCCGTCCGGTGCTCCTTCGGCACGCCGCCCAGCGCCCACAGCGCGTCCTGCAGCCCCTCGGCCAGCGCCACGTAGCTCTCCCCGCCCAGCACCACCGCCGCATGGCAGAACCCCGAGTACTCCAGCCGGAAGTGATACAGCTTGTGCCCCAGCGGCTCCCCGGCCACCGTCACGCCCAGCACCCCGGCGTCGGTGAAGTCCGACAGGCCGCGGCGCCCCGGCTCGTGCTTCTGCCGGAAGATGATCTCCTGCTCCGGCCCGTGCCTGGCCTTCCAGGACCGCACCCGCCGCTCGAGCGTGCGCCTGACCCCGGGGTGCAGCTCCGGATGGCGCCGCATCATCTCCTCGTACAGCGCCACCGCCCGCAACCCCGGGTTCGCCTCCAGCAGCGGCGCGATCTCCTCCTCGAAGATCCCCGCCAACGGATCCGGACGCCTCCGCCCTCTCGGCTTCCTCTTCTCAGACGGCCGCCTCGGATCCGCTTCGATCCGGTAGGCCGTCGCCGTGCTGAACCCCGCCCTCGCCGCGGCCGGCGCGGGACGGTCCTTCTTCCGGTGGGTCATGTAGAGCTCCATCTGGTGGTCCGTGATGTGTCGGCCCGGCACTTGGCATCTCTCCGCTTCGAGGGAAAAACACCAAAGCTCGCGCCGGCCGCGGCCACCTCCGCTCTCTCACCCTGATTGTCGCTGGCTTCTCATCCTGATTGTCGCGCTACAGCTGTCTTTCTGGACGGTGACGGAGCGAGAGGCGTGGGGGCCTCCGCTCTGTGACGCAGAGATTCTGAGCGCCGTACAGGACACGCCGTTGTTGCTGAGATGGCACGAACAGCGGGTCGCGGAGCTTCGTGCCAGGAGCCTTCAGGTGCGAGAGAGGCGGCGCGTCTACCTCGCCCCCATTATCGAGCAATTGCCGGCGATACAGGCAGGCCGGGGACCGCCTGAGATGCTCCATGAACTGGGACGCGTCTATCTCGCGGGCTTCGGCGATGCTGGAAGCGTCAGCCAGGCGCATAGTGAGCTCCGGCACCAGCCCCCTTCCTGGCCGGCCTGACGGACGAGGAGGAACTGGGTGTGGACCCGATTCAACCGTGTGGTCTAGTGGCCCTTGAACGGGCACTGGGGTTCTACCTGTTATCAGGACTGCACACCAGAAACCGCCCGCTTCAGCTTGGAGGAGAAACGAGAACAACGGGACAACTCAGACGCCCGAAGTTCCCTCGTCCGCGATGGTACCGCCATGCCCTCGCAACCGATCCCCAGACTGTGGCCGACGCCCTTGTAGCCGTGCATAGCGCGCGGGTCCGGGGCAAGGAATTCCCTGACCAGCACCTGTGCGACCTGCCTTGGGAACGCAAGTACCATCGGGTGGGGCCGCTGGCCGTGACCAGGATGTTCGCGCCATTCCCGAGTCGGTGCACGAAGCCCCAGGTAGCGTCGCTCCGGATGGTCCTGTGGGCGGCCATCAAGTACATGCCGCCCGACGATCTTCGGCAACTCGTCCTGCGACGGCTGCTTCGGGAGGGCATGGATCCTGCCCAACGTGCCACGTGGCTGGGAGCGAGTCTGTTGGTCGCACGCGAGACCTGCCTTCCCCACGTCCTGCAATTCGTGTCCGTTGGCAGGAAGACGAGATTCCTGAATGTACTTGAATTCCTGGTTGTGAACGACGAGCGCTTGGGCGACCAGTTCCTGCGCAATCAGAAATGGTCCACCGCCGATCTGGTCGCACTCCTCAAGGCAGTGGGATCCAGGCTGTCCGAACTATCGTCCGCCGGAGGGTTTGGCGCCGACTGGAGCCTGTTTCCCTTGGTGAGCATCTGGCTGGACAAGCTGAGTAGCCGCGTGGACGAAGAGGCCGTCACCGGGCTTCGCAGCCTCTCGGACGACCCGGCAATGAAGAGCTGGCGGGGTAGACTTCTGCGCGCATGCGACGACCAGGCGTGGAACCTTCGGATGGAGGCCCAGACTCCGCCCTCCCTGCCCGAAATCCGTGACGCGCTCCGTGGTGGTCCACCTGCAGGTGCGGCCGATCTGGCGGCGCTGGTCTCGGACAGGCTGGACGCGCTCGCAGACCGAATCCACGATGGCAACACCGACCCATGGCAGCAATATTGGCACACGGACCCCAACCATCCGAAGGGCCGGAAAGTCCTCAAGCCCAAGTCGGAGGATCCCTGCCGCGATGCCCTCCTCTCCGACCTGCAACTCCTGCTGGAGCCACACGAGGTTGACGCCCAACCGGAAGGGCACCATGCCGAGGACGCCGTCTTGGTCCGCGAAGGTAATGCGCGGTTTACCTAATGTATGGTATAGTTTACATTTCGACGCGGTCTCAGGAGATGAACGACTCCTCAACGTGGTTCATCCGTCCTCTACCCTGACGCAAGATCGGGGGTCTGTGAATCGCCGCTCTGCCGCCCGCCGCCCCTACCCGAACTCGATCCCCTGCGCCAGCGGCAGGTCCGTGCTCCAGTTCACCGTGTTGGTCTGGCGGCGCATGTACGCCTTCCACGCGTCCGACC
>CAZTOF010000322.1:0-1560 GCA_964615515.1 uncultured Gemmatimonadaceae bacterium | reverse complement strand
CGTCGGGTTGGGTCTCCAGCAGCCCCTGCCACTTCTCGCCCCAGTCGTCCTCGTAGTTGCGGTTGTCGTGATTGCCTGCCTGCGAGACCGCAACCTTGTAGAAGTCCGGGTAGCGCAGGATGCCGGCCGTGCTCGCAAAACCGCCGCCGGAGTGCCCCCAGATCCCGACCCGGTCCAGATCCATCCACGGGTGCCGCTCCCCGAGCTGCCGCACCATCCCCACCTGATCGGGCAGCCCGTTGTCGCCCATGTTGCCGTAGTAGGTGTCGTGGAAATCCTTCGAGCGCCCCGGCGTGCCCATCGCATCGACCTCGACCACGATGAACCCCAGTTCGGCGATCGCCTGCTTGTCGCGCCGTGACGCCCGGAAGGAGCGCGACCCCACGCTCCCCGACTGCGGCCCGGGGTAGAGGTAGTTGATCACCGGGTAGGAGCGTGACGAATCGAAGCGGGTGGGTCTGTACATGAGCCCGTGGAGGTCCGTCTCGCCATCGCGTGCCTTCACGGTGAAGGGCTCGGGAGGGCGCCAGCCGCTCTCGGCCAGCAGGGAGATGTCGGCGCGCTCCAGCTCCATCACGACCTCGCCGTCCAGGTCGCGCAACACGGCGACCGGCGGGACGACCGGCGTCGAGTAGCCGTCCACGAAGTGGCCGCCCGCCGGCGCGAGGGTGACGGTGTGGTTGGCGCTGTCGGGAGTGAGGAGTTCGAGACCGGTGCCATCCATGCCGATCCGGTACAGGTATTGAAAATAGGGGTCGCCGGGTTCGCGCCCCGTGCCCGTAAGATAGAGGACGCGCCTGCCCTCATCTACCCGCAGCAGCCGGTGCACGTTCCACTCCCCCGTGGTAATCCGCCCCAGCAGCTCTCCCGTCGAGAGGTCGTAGCGGTAGAGGTGTCCCCAGTCGTCCCGCCTAGAGAACCAGATGACCTCGTTCGATTCCTTGAGCACCCGCCAGTTGGGGGTGACGGAACCCGACTCGAAGAAGGTCTCCTCCGTTTCGTCGAGCACTTCGCGCACCTCGCCGGTCGCGGGATCGGCCAGCCGCAGCCATGCGCGCCTGTGGTCCCGCGAACTCGACACGAAGGCCAGCCGCGACCCGTCTCGGCTCCACTCGACGTCGAGGAAGACCCCGCCCGGGCCGGCCACGTGGTCGGTGATCGACGAGCGGTGCGGATCGGGGGGCATCCGCAGCCGCACCACCCGGGGTCCGTCCAGGTGGATCACCACCCGGCTGATGCGGAAGATCAGGCTGTCGCCCGGGAGCGGGTAACGCCACGACGCCGGTTCGGGGTGGCCCACGTTCGTGGTGGCCATGTGCATCATGCCCACGCCGCGGGCGTCGTGCTGGAAGGTCGCGATCATCTTCGAGTCGCGCGACCAGAGCAGGACGGGCGAGTCGCGCCTGATCCAGCCCGCGTTGTTGGTCGCGTAGCCGTAGTCCTCGACGCCGTCGGTGGTGAGGGGGGACTCGGCGCCGCTCTCGAGGTCGCGCAGCCAGAGGTTGTGGTCGCGGATGAAGGCGGCCTTCGTGCCGTCGGGGGAGGTGATCGCGTTGGGGT
>CAZTOF010000321.1:0-6686 GCA_964615515.1 uncultured Gemmatimonadaceae bacterium | reverse complement strand
CCCCGGAAAACCCCTGCGAATTCTGGGGCACCTACGCGTTCTTCTACTTCGCCGAGCGGGAGACGGTGCCGGCCTGCCTGGCGGCGGGCGAAGACCCCAATGCGCGCGTGGACGAGCTGGGCAGGACCCCGCTGCACAACGCCGCCCGGGCCTGGAAGGAGTCCTTCATCCGGGATCTTCTTGCCGTGGGGGTCGACGTCAACGCCCGCGACTGGCTCGGACGCACACCCCTGCACGACGCGGCGGACTGGGTGCGGCCGGTGGAGTCCGATGCCAGTGACCGAAGGATGTGGGTTCCCCCCAGCGACGGGGTCCCCGCGCTCGAGGCCCTGCTGGAGGGCGGTGCCGATGTGGACGCGCGCGATGTGCGCGGCAACACGCCTCTCCACCTGGCCTGGCGTGATCTGTCACCCGTCTACGGGCGCGTCTTCGTCTCGCCGGTAGGCGGCGCGGCACCCGAGCTGTTGAATGCGGGTGCCGATCCAAATGTGCGCAACGACCGGGGCGAAGCCGCCAGTCCGGCCAGCTGCCGGAACTGGCACCTTCAGGTCTTTGCCCGGGCGGCGTTTCCGCAAGGTTGGCGCAGTCCGTTCGCCGCCGATTTCTCATCGACGCCGGCCGACTACGCCAAGTGCCTGATGGCGGGAGCCGACGTGTCGGCGCGGGACGTGGGCGGCCACACCGTGCTCCATCACGCGGCCGGATTCGCGGATACGTCCACGATCTCCCTGCTGCTCGGCGTCGGCGCGGATGCCAGTGCCCGCACCCGCGACGGTTCCACGCCCCTGCACCTTGCGGCGGCCGAGGGGAACACCGCTGTCGCGACCGCGCTTCTGGAACGGGGTGTGGACATCGACGTGGCCGACAGCAGCGGCACGACGCCACTGCACCTCGCGGCGCGCGCGGGAAATGTGGCCATGGTCAACACCCTGCTGGAGGCGGGTGCGCATGTGAATGTGGTGGACGACCTTGGCACCGCTCTGCACGCGTCCTGGACCAGCGCGCACCGGATGATCCTCCTGGATGCCCTGGTGGAGGCGGGCATGGACGTGAACCTGGTTGGGCGCGGTGGCAGCACGCTGCTCACGGAAGCCCTGTCCGAGGTAACCGGGTCTTCGGCCCTGGCCCTCCGCCTGCTCCGGGTGGGTGCCGATCCCGATGTTCGCGACCGTTTTGGCCGGAACGCGCTGCACTGGGCCTATTCGAGCGGGCCGGACATCTTCCGCGCGCTCCTGGACGCCGGGGCCGATCCTGCGGCAGTGGACGAGCGGGGCCAGTCGCCGCTTCATGTCGTGGCGGGCTACGGAAGCGCGGGTGTGATCCCGATGCTTGTGAGTGCCGGGGCCGACATCGACCTGCTCGATGAACGGGGAATGGCGCCGCTGCACCTGGCGATTCAGGACGAGGAGGAAAGCGCTGCACGCGTCGCGGAACTGCTCGAAGCGGGGGCTGACCCGTCGCTGCGGACGGGTCACGGCGACATGCCGCTTCACCTGGCGGCGGGTGCGGCACCCTGGCCCGACACCGCCATCGTGTCAGTGGTGGAAATGCTCGTGGCGGCCGGGGCCGATGTAGACGCGCCCAACGAGCGCGGGGAGACACCGGTGGAGTTGGCGTGGCTGGCCCGAAAGCCTGCGGTCGTGGACCGGCTCGTGGCGCTGGGTGCCGAGCCGGTGGAGGCCGTCCGTACCGGTGGGGCACAAGCCCCGTACTGTGACTGGAGAAGTGGAAACTCCGGCGGAGGATCAAACTTCGTGTTCCCGGTGGAGAGCGTAGTCGGTTGTCTGGCCGCGGGCACCCCGTTGGAAGCCCTGGGCCAGAGGAGTTGGCCGCCGCAATTCTGGCTTCCGGCCGGGAATCCCGAGGTTCTGGAAGTCCTGTTGGCGGCAGGTGCCGGGGTCGGAGTCACGGACGAGTTCGCGTTCACGCTGCTTCATCGAGTTGCGGAAGTCTGGCGCTGGTCGGGGGATCGAGCGGGCTACCACCTGTCCGCCGCCCGTGCCATCATCCGGGCGGGTGCCGACGTGGATGCGAGAGGCGGGGGAGGGCGAACTCCGCTGCACATGGCTGCCGAAGGTCATGGGGGGCCGGAGGCGGGGAGCGGTATCGTGACGGAGATGCTGTCCCTGCTGGTTCAGGCGGGCGCCTACGTCGACGCCCGGACGGACGGCGGCCGGACTCCGTTGCACCTGGCGCTGAACAACCCGGCCGCCGCGATCCGGTTGCTGGAGCTGGGAGCGGACCCCCAGGCGCGCGACGACTCGGGTCGGATCGCGGACCCGGCGAGCTGCGAGAACTTCGGTGCGCCCAGCTACTTCGCGCTTGCCGGCGGCGATGCCGTTGCCGAATGCACCCTGACCGCGTCGCGGCGGAGCGGCAGCGTACCCCTCGACTCCGCTCTGCACGTTGCTGCCGGAGCCGCGCGCGATCCCGACGTGATCCAAGCGTTGCTCCAGGCCGGCGCGGAGCTGGACGGACCGGACGGCCAAGGCTACACGTTGCACAGGGCGGCCGAGACCGGCACGTCGGCGGTGATCCGGGCACTCCTCGCGGCCGGCGCGGACGCGAGCCGCCGCGTGGAGGTCTACCGGGCTTACAATCCATGGGATCCGAAGGATTGGACCCCGCTCCACCGGGCGGCACGGAACCCGGATCCGGGCGCGGTGGCCCTCATTCTGGACGCGGGCGGGGAGGTGCATGCACGCGTCGACGGGTACGAGACGCCGCTACACAACGCCGCGAGAAACCGGAACCCCCGTGTGGCGGAGCTCTTGCTGGATGCCGGTGCCGATGTCGACGCCCGGGAAGAGAACGGCAGAACCCCGCTCCACGTGGCCGCTTTCGATAACCCCAACCCGGCCGTGCTGGCTGTCCTGATCGAGGCCGGCGCGGACCTGGAGGCGCGGGCGATGCAGTTTTTTGTCGGCAATGACCTGCGGGGCCTGACGCCCATGTACCTGGCCGCCCTGGGCAACGGGAACCCGGAGGTCATCGCGGTGCTGGCCGAGGCGGGGGCGAAGGTGGACGCGGAAGCTGCAGAGCTCCCCCCCGGCAAGCCCTGGAGGGTCCGGACAGGTGACGGTCTGGGCAGAGTTGTCGATCCGGGGCACACTTCGCCGCTTCACTTCGCGGCTCACTTCAACAGACGACCCGCCGTCGTCGAGGCCCTGGTGCATGCCGGCGCCGACCTGGAGCTGCGAAACCGGGTGGGCCAAACCGCACTGCACACCGCCGCGCTGTACAATCCCGCGGTCGTCCCGGCCCTGCTGGCGCTGGGTGCCGATCCCGCCGCCCTGGACGACGGGGGCAAGACACCGATGGACTACGCCAGGTTGAACAAGACCCTCCACGGGCTGCCGGAGGTCAGACGGCTGCTGGTCGGAGGTGCGGAGGGCGCCCGGTAGAGGTTCCCCCGCGGGTGTTTCCGGCTGCTACCGGGGCCTGAACGTCACGTCGAGGGAAACCCAGACCGCGATCGCCTCGTCGCGACGCAGGGCCGGTGCGAACTCGTACAGGTGGGCGACCCTCAGTGCCGCGTTGTCGAGACGCTCGTGCCCCGACGACGTATGCACCTGCGTCTTCACCACCTTGCCGGTCTCGTCGACATAGAACCAGACCTTCGTGGTGCCGCCAATGCCCGCGTCCCGAAGCAGCGGCGGATACTCGCGCTCCAGTGCCCGGCGCAGCTCGTCCCTGTTCTTGATGTAGGGATGGACATCGAAGACGATCCAATGGGGCGCGTCCGGGGCCGGCGCTTCAACGTGGTCCGGCGGAGGGGGCAAATGCTCCACGGGGTTGTCCGGGAACAGGACATCGGGAATCGTGATCCCCGGGTCGATGTCGTCCGCGATCACGGGAGTGGCCGGCCGGCTGATGGGTGGGGGGGGATCGGGGACCTTGAGAATCGGAACCTTGATGATCGGCGTCTCCGATTTCTCATTGCTAGCGACGTCGACGGACATCTGCGGCCACATCGCAAACGCGAGGAAGTGAACCGCCGTGGCCGCGATCATCGAACCCCAGAACCAGGACGAGAATGAGCGCTTGAATTCGTCGTTGGCGGCGCTGCGTATCTGCGTGGGCGCGCCGGGTCGGGTGTGGTCGGTCATCGTCTTCTCCCGTGTAGTGGGGTGTGCACAGGGTTCGGTTCCCCTCCTGTCTCTTGTTACATCGGGCCTCGCTGCGATGTTCCGGGCGCGCCCGCGGCGGCATTGCCGGTCCGCTACCCTCACTTCGAACCGCGCGACCGGGATGGACCCCCTCAGATCACCATCCACCAGGGCGCGCTCAGCACCCCGGGAGTGATCCACTCCGGAGTATCCCCGCCGTGCAGGAGCAAGCCGGCGCGGGCGGCACGACCGTACTCCCTCCGGAACGTGTGCAGGTGCGCCGCGTCTCGAAGCCTGGGCCGACTGGTGGCCTTCACCTCGATCGGCAACAGCGCTCCCTCCGCTTCCACCACGAAGTCCACCTCCTCGTTCGTGGTCGTGCGCCAGTGCAGAACCTCGGCCCGGGACGGCCGAGAGTCGCGCCAGACGAGCAGATCCTGCAGGACCAGGTTCTCCAGGTGGGCGCCGCGCGGCTCATCCTCCTGCGAGAGGTGCATGGCCAGACCGGTGTCGCCCCAATACAGCTTGGGGGACTTGATCAGCCGCTTGGTGCGGTTGACCGAATAGGCCGGAACCCTCACGAGCAGATAGGATGTTTCGAGGAGGTTCAGATACCGATGTACCGTCGGTTGCGGCAGTCCGATGTCACGCCCGAGGTCGCTTTGGTTGACGAGTGATCCGAGGCGCAGGCAAGCGGCCCTGACAAGACGGCGGAAATCGGGAAGGGCGGAAATCGAGGATAGCGCCTGCAGGTCTCGCTCCAGGTAGCTTTGCGCGTAGCCGTCGAACCAGATCCCGCGCTCCGCGGGGTTGCCGAGGTGGACGGCAGGGAACGGAAACCCTCCGCGTGGGGCCAACGCCCGCCAGTCCTCCCGCTCTCCGGCCCGAGTGGCGACGACATCCAGCCAATCGCGGTCGGGGACCTGGAGGAATTCCTCCCAAATCCCGGGTTGGCCGAGACCCAGTTGCTCTCGCCGCGTCATCGGCCAGAGCGTCAGATAGCCGGCACGGCCGGCCAGCGACTCCGAGACCCTGCGCATCAGGAGCAGGTTGGCGGAGCCCGTGAGGAGAAACCGTCCCGGTCGTCGCTCCCTGTCGATCTCGCGCTTGACCGCGCCCAGGAGATTCGGCGCGCGCTGAACTTCGTCCAGGGTGACCGGATGTGTAGCGCGGACGAGAGCGTCGGGGTCGCGGTGGGCGAGGTCGAGCACATCGAGTTCGTCGAGCGACAGGTATTGGCGGCTGGGGGTGTCCGGATGAGACGCGGGGCCGCCGACGGCGCTGCGCGGCGTGAAGGCACGCGCGAGCGTCGTCTTGCCGGTCTGGCGTGCGCCGCAAACGACAACCGCGGGCATGACGCGCATCATCTCGTCGAGGCGACGGGAGACGGCACGCGGAAGAACTATGCTATTCATGATGTGAATGATAATCATTCATAGCATGAACGAAAAGCTAAGGTGGAGAGAGGGCCGGGATCGTGGCACGTCCGCATGGCCCGACCCTCTATATTCCAACAGGGACAAGGCGTCGCACCGCCGCGACCGATCGGTACTCCGAAACGAGAGGGAATCCATGAACCGAAAGCGAGAGTGGCTTGGATGGCGGTGGTGGCGCATGGATCTGCATGCCCACTCAGCCGGGTCCGGCGACTCTCGCAGGGTGTCCGACATCGGGGCGAAGCCCGAGTCCGCCATGATTGACGATAGTGAGCCGGGGAGGGCGACTTGGGCGGCGGGCTGGCGCCGGTCGGCAATGGACCTCCGGTGATCGACACCAGCGAATGACCGTCCCCTACGCCATGTCCTGGGAGGAGCCCGCCCAAGCCCGGGCCGAAGGCTACGACCACGACCACGAGATCCTGGTCGCGCTTCCCCCCTCCTACCACGTCTCACCGGAGCGGAGCTACCCGGTGCTGTGGTCGATGGACGGGGCGATGGCCTTCGCCGTGACGTCCGGCATCGTCAACCTCTACACGGTGGGCAAGCGTATTCCGGAGCTCATCGTGGTCGGGGTCGGGCACAGGAGCGAGACGGGCATGCTGGGGTTCGCCAACCGCACCTTCGACCTCTTCCCGCCGGGCAGCGTGTGGTCGGATCCGGGCCTGGCGCGCGACCACATGAAGGGAATGGGGTTCGACTTCGACATGGCCCTGCCGTTCATGAAGGGCGACCTGTTCCTGGACTTCCTGGTGGACCAGCTGCGTCCTTCGCTCGGCGGGAAGTACCGCATGGCCGACGACCACACACTCTGGGGACATTCGGCGGGCGGCGGGTTCGCGAGCTACGCGCTGCTGGCCCGCCCCGGCGCCTTCGGCCGCTTCATCATCGGCAGTGGCACCAACGGCCTGACGATCGATCTCGAGGCCGAGTACGCGAAGGAACACGACGACCTGAAGGCGAGGGTCTTCATCGGCATGGCGGACGGCGAACTCAACCATGCGCCGCTCTCCGCACAGCGACTGGTGAGCCGCACCACGCTGCTCGCCGAAAACCTGAGGC
Source organism: uncultured Gemmatimonadaceae bacterium (assembly GCA_964615515.1). Taxonomy (GTDB): domain Bacteria; phylum Gemmatimonadota; class Gemmatimonadetes; order Longimicrobiales; family Gaopeijiaceae; genus Bin94. The sequence continues at coordinate 79 of CAZTOF010000321.1, read as the reverse complement.
TGCGCGGCTACCCCGGCCTGGACCTGCACACCCGGCTCTACACCGACCGCGACCACTTCACCGTGATGCCGCTGGTGAT
>CAZTOF010000320.1:0-3266 GCA_964615515.1 uncultured Gemmatimonadaceae bacterium | reverse complement strand
CCCGGCTTCGCGGCGGGGATGGGGCGGGTGTTCGACTGACAGGACGCTGGGAAGGGAACGAGTCAATCGAGCAGGGGCGTCCCAATCGAGCATGCGGCTGTCCCTGGATTTGCCGCGGCGGCGGGCGTGCGGTTTGACCGGGGGTCCGGGCCTCGTGGGTTCCCCAGCCGCCTGTTGCCGGAGCCACGGGTCCCTTCCGACGGGACCGTCCCGAATCGCAGGTTCGCGGTCCCATCCGAGCATGGGCGTCCCAAATCGTCTGATCATAGGCCGATCTGACCATGTACGGTTTCAGATTCGCGCTCTCGCGGCGTCGGGGACCGCTTCCACAATGACCCCCGGAGGCCGCTACCGGGCCCAGGGGCGCGTCCGCCGGCCTCGGGACCCATCCGCGTTGCCTTCACCCCCGGTTTTCGCTTCCTGAGCCGTCCCACGATGCCGAAATCACGCCGCATATGTTGTAGCGGGCGGGCACGCCACGCCCTCCGAATACCCATCGCCGCCCGCATCAACATGCGCGCGGGTGAGCGCGGAGACATCGCGCTGGAGCTCGCGGCGCTGGAGGCGGTGGCGCGACCGGGCGCCCGCCCGTCGCCGCGGCGAAACCCGGGACGCGGGCATGTCGGAATGGGACAGGCCACCGGCGGAATTCGTGCCGCCCCCCCCCTTCACCACGGACGACGCCCGGGTCAAGCTCAAGCGCCTCTATCCGACGTTTGATGCGTGACGTGACAGTAGCAGTCCGTGGATAACGTTCATGGCCACGCCGGTTGGGGTGGCCACCCCGCGGAGCTGAAACAGGGGGAGTTTCATGGAAAAGCCCCGCGAGCACCGAAAGCGGCGAGGCGCCGGGCCGGCAAGGCGGGACGAGAGGAGAATAGCGTCGCTGTTCGCCGAGGAGCAACGCGGAGTGCTCGCGGGTGTGGCCGCGGGCTGCCGGTGGTGCCTCTGGCGCGCCGGTCGGATGCGCGGAATGTTGGACGCTGCCGAGCGCGGCGAAATCCGAATCAGCAACCTGGAGGGACGAGAATGCAACGCTTGACCCTGGAAGCCCGGGGATGGTATGGAACCGGCGGACTCACACGGGGGGTCCTGGGAGCCCTGGCCGTCCTGGCGGTCTCCGGCGCCTGGAGCTGTGCGTCGCCGCAGGTCGCGAACGCCGACGAGCAGATCGCGCAGGCGCTGGTCGCGGCACCCGCGGACAAGGCCGCGGAGGCGCGCATTCTCGGGTATGCGACCGACGGCAGCGTGGTCGAGGTGCGACCCGGATCGAACGACTTCATCTGTGTGGCCTCGAACCCCGCCCGGGAGAGATTCTCCAGCGCCTGCTACCACGCGTCGCTGGAGCCGTACTTCGCGCGGGGACGGGAACTGGACGGCGAGGGCGTCTCGCACGAGGACCGCTACCGGATTCGCTACGAGGAGATGGAGGCGGGGACGCTTCCGATGCCGGTAACGTCGGCAACCCAATACATCTTTGACGGAACTTGGGACTCGGAGAGCCGAACCGCCGAGGGTCGCGTGCGCTGGGTCATCTACATTCCGGGGGCGACTCCCGAGTCCACCGGGCTGTCGCTCCAGCCCCAGGAAGGGGGGCCGTGGCTCATGTTTCCTGGCACTCCGGGCGCCCACATCATGATCGTGCCGCCCCGGCGCTAGCACTTGGAACGCGCCATCGCGGGGCGTGATCCACGGACCGCGACCGGCGGTGACACCCTGGCAGGCATGTTCGGCATCTCCGAAACCTTCGACGCGTTCGCCGCCTTCGCTTCCGCCGCGGGCCTTTTCGCCCTCAACGCGGTGTTCGTGGTCTTCGTGCTGCTCCGGCCCCGGGTGCGCCAGCCGTCGTCGCTGGCGTGGATTCTGGTCATCGTCGTCATGCCGGTCGCCGGAATCGTCCTGTACCTGGCGGTCGGAGAGGTTCGCACGGGTAGTCGGCGGAAGCGCAGGCATCGCACGATCCAGAAGAACATCCGGACGGTTGTGCGGAAGGCCTGGAGTTCCGCCGCCCCAACGGCAGTCGTGCCGTGGGGCACGGAATCCATCGCCCGCCTCGCCCGCCTCGGAGACGATACCCTGCCCCGGCAGGGAAACCGGCTGACGCTGCTGGCCACCGCCGACCGCTTCGTGCAGTCCCTGGTCGAGGACATCGACCGGGCCCGGCACCATGTCCACCTCCTCTTCTACATCTACCTCGACGACGAGGTGGGAAGGGCGGTGGCCGAGGCGCTGGCAAGGGCCAGGGCAAGGGGGGTCGACTGCCGGCTGCTGGTGGACAACGTGGGTTCGGGCGACTTCCTCAAGTCGGGAATCTGCCGCCGGCTGCGGGACTCCGGGGTGCAGGTCGTGGCGGCACTGCCGACCCGAATCACGCAGATCGTCTCGATCCGGTTCGACATGCGCAACCACCGCAAGATCGCGGTTGTGGACGGCAGGGTGGGCTACACCGGAAGCCACAACGTGGCCTCGGAGGCCTTTCATCCCAAACCGCGGTTCGCGCCCTGGGTCGACGCGACGCTGCGGATCGAGGGGCCGGCGGTGTCCGACCTGCAGGCGCTGTTCATCGAGGACTGGTACATGGACACCACCGAGAACCTGGACCACCTGGTCGCCTTCACTCCGGAGGAGCACGCGGACGGCCGCATCGTGCAGATCGTCGGCACGGGCGTGAACTTCCAGAACCAGGCGCTGGTGCGGGTGATCCAGTCGGCCGTGCACATGGCCCGGGAGGAACTGATCCTGACGACGCCCTATTTCGTGCCCGATGACGGGACGCTGGCGGCGCTGACCACAGCGGCCATCCGCGGGGTTCGCACGGTCATCGTGGTGCCCGCGCGGAACGACTCGCCGCTCGTGGCCCTGGCAAGCCGCAGCTTCTACGAGACGCTGCTGGACGCGGGCGCCGAGGTGCACGAGTTCACGAGCGGCCTGCTCCACGCCAAGACCATCACGGTGGACCGGGACTTCGCAATGGTCAGCACCGCCAACCTGGACCGCCGGAGCTTCGAGATCAACTTCGAGATCAGCACCCTGATCTACGACAGCGACTTCACCTCCGAGCTCCGCTTTCTGCAGATGCGGTACCTGGAGGACTGCCGCCGCGTGGACGCGGCCCGGTGGGCGGCGAGGCGGTGGCCGCGCAGGCTGGCGGAGAACGTGGCGGGGCTGGTCAGCGCCCTGCTGTGACCCCCCCGCGCGGCGACATGGCGTCGCCGGTGGCGGCCGAGTGGGCACGGTCGCGGCCTCCCACCCGCGCGGCAACCACC
>CAZTOF010000319.1:0-8165 GCA_964615515.1 uncultured Gemmatimonadaceae bacterium | reverse complement strand
GCGGTGCTTGTTTCATGGGAACTCTCATGGCCGCCGCCGCCCAACCCGGCACGGTCACGGGAACGGTTGCGGACCTGGAAACCGGAGCGCCCGTCGCCGGGGCCGTCATACGGGTGCTGGGACAGGAGAGCGCCACGGGGGCGGCGGATTCGGCCGGCGAATTCCGCGTGTCCGTCCCGGCGGGCACCCATTCGATCGTCGTGACCCGGATCGGCTACGAGACCTCCCGCACGGACGGCATCACCGTCGCGGCCGGGGCGGTGGTTCCGGTCACCATCGGTCTCCGTTCCCGCGCCTTCGCCCTGAACCCGCTCGTCGTCACCGCCTCGCGCCGTGAAGAGAAGGAGCTCGACGCCCCGGCCTCGGTCTCCACCCTCGGCGGGGAGCAGATCTCGCGGATGATCGCGCCCACCCCCGCCGACCACATCCGCACGCTCCCGGGGGTCGACCTGGCAACGACGGGGATCACCCAGAGCTACGTGGTCGTGCGGGGCTTCAACAACGTGGCCTCGGGGCGGCTGCTGAGCATCGTCGACAACCGCTATGCGCGTATCCCGGCGCTCAGGATCAACGCCATCAACATGATCCCGGCGACCGACATGGACATCGAGCGCATCGAGATTGCGCGGGGACCGGGCGCGGCGCTGTACGGTCCCAACGCGGCCGAGGGCGTCATGCACATCATCACGCACTCGCCGATCGACCGGCCGGGCACGACGGTCTCGCTGGCCGGGGGAGAGCGGTCGCTGCTCCAGTTCCTGGTACGGAGCGCCCACCGGGTGTCGGAGCGGTTCGGCCTCAAGGTGTCGGGCCAGTACCTCCGTGCCAACGACTGGGAATACGAGGACCCCTGGGAGGTGGCGGCCCGCGAGGAGAACCCCGGCCATCCGCGCATCGGCGTACGCAATCCACTCAATGAACGGTACTTCGCCGACCTCCGCGCCGACTACCGGTTCGCGGAGGACGGCGAGTTCATCGCGTCGGGGGGACTCAACACGTCGCTGAGCAGCATCAACCTCACCAGCGTCGGGTCGTCGCAGACACACGACTGGCAGTACCGGTACGGGCAGATCCGGGTTCTGAAGGGCCGTCTGTTCACGCAGTTCTTCCTCAATCAGACGCATTCCGGAGACAACAGCTACCTGCTGCGCAGCGGGACGCCCATCGTGGACAGGTCGCGCACCATGGCGGCCCAGGTGCAGCACGGGATGGATATCGGCGAGCGGCAGAGCTTCACCTGGGGGATCGACTGGCAGCGGGTCGAACCTCGCTCCGAGGGCACGATCTACGGGGGCAACGAGCACGACGACGTGATCGAAGAGGCGGGTGTCTACCTGCACTCGGAGACGCACCTTGGCGACCGTGTCGATCTGGTCGCCGCGCTGCGCGCCGACGACCACAACCGTCTCGGCGAGCTGAACGTCTCGCCCAGGGCGGCCATCGTGTTCCGTCCCGCCGGGGGCCACAACGTCCGTTTCACGTACAACCGCGCCTTCGCCACGCCGGGCACCTCGTCGCTGTTCCTGGACATCGAGACGGGCATGCTCCCCATCGCCCCGGGAATCGGCTACCGGCTGCGCGCTTTCGGGGTCCCCTCGGACGGGTTGACGTTTTCGGACCGGTGCCCCGGCGGACTCATGGAACTCTGCATGCGTTCGCCGTTTCTGCCCGGCCGGTTGCCCGCCAACGCGGCGCTGTTCTGGGATGCCCTGGTCGTCCAGTTCGTCCCGGAGTCGCTGCGGCCGTACGTCCTCGGCCCCGGCAACCAGCCCGGGGACCCGGCGCTGGCCACCGTCTTCCGGCGCCTCGACCCGGATGCGTTCGGCGTCGAAGGGGGCGACATCTTTCCCATCGACTCGGGACCCAGCGATGTGCCCGCCCTGGTCCCCACGATCTTCAACACCTTCGAAGTGGGCTACAAGGGGCTGATCAGCGACCGCGTCAGGCTGGCCGTCGACGTGTACACCGCCGATGTCGAGAACTTCGTCGGCGCTTTGAAGGTGGAGTCGCCGAATGTGTTCCTGGACGGGGCCGCCGCCGGCGCCTTCCTGGGAAAACGCCTGGCCGCGCTGATCCAGGCCGGAGTCGTCACGCCGCAGCAGGTGGCCCAACTGGCCGCGGGGCTGGCGTCGGTGCCGGTGGGCGTGGTGACGCCGGATCAGTTTCCCTTGCCGGATCTCCTGATCACTTCCCGCAACTTCGGCTCGGCCAGCTACTGGGGCGCCGACTTCTCCATGCAGGTTCTGGCCTCCGAGCGGGTGAGCCTGACCGCGGGCTATTCGTATCAGAGCCGGGAGTGCTTCGATTTCGACGACGACGGCGAGTGCCCCGGCAGCAACGACCTGGCCCTCAATGCGCCGAGCCACAAGGGGTCCCTGGCGGTTGCCTTCACCGACCGTACACGCGGCTTCCACCTGGACGGACGCTGGCGCTTCTCCGACGGCTTCGACATGCGGTCAGGTGTCTTCGCGGGCCCGGTGGACAGCTACGACGTCCTCGACCTGACGGCCGGCTACCAGCTGCCCTTCCAGCCCGACGCGCGGCTGGAACTGACGGTCTACAACGCGCTCAACAACCTGCACCGGGAGTTCGTGGGGGCGCCGAAGCTGGGGCGGCTGGCGCTCGTGAGGGTGAAATACGACCTTTGAGCGCCGCCACCCGGTGCCGCACTGTGCGGCCGCACGCCGCAGACTACCTGCTCGGCGTGCACTCCGACGAACTGGGGACCGAGCGGGTCGTGATGTACGAGCTGCGTCCGCCGGACTGATGTCAGCATGACATTGTGATTGATTTCACAAGCAGTCTGCATCGCCCCACAGGTCTCGCCTGGCCGCGAGAGCCCACCACCGCCGACCGACACCCCCGTCGCCCGTCGCGACTATGGATGACCTGCCCGGTCTGTTAGTATTCGGACGCCCGCAAACCAACCAGCCACCCCGGCTCCACGAAAGGCAACAAGCTTACCATGTCCCACAAACCCCTCGGCCGTTTCTCCTGGCACGAACTGATGACCCCCGATCCGGACGCGGCCCGCGACTTCTACTCGGCGATCACCGGCTGGTCCACGAGCACCTGGGACGGCGGCGGCAAGCCGTACGAGATGTGGATGAACGGCGAGATGCCGGTGGGCGGGCTGATGGACCTCCCCGCGCCGGAGGTTCCGCCGTGCTGGCTGGCCTACGTCTCCACGCCCGACCTGGACGGCACCCTTGCGAAGGTACGCAGTGGCGGCGGCTCCGTTCTGAACGAGATGGCGGTGCCCGAGGTGGGCCGCTTCGCGGTCATCGCGGACCCGCAGGGCGGGGTCATCGCGGTCATTGAGCCCGAGGGCGAGGCAGCGGGCCACGACGGGCCGCCCGCACTGGGCGAATTCTCCTGGCACGAGCTTGCCGCCCGCGACGCCGGCGCCGCGTGGGACTTCTACAGCGAGGTGTTCGGGTGGCAGGTCACGAACCGGATGGACATGGGGGAGATGGGGTTCTACCGGGTGTTCGGCGGAGGCGCGCATCCGCTGGGCGGGATCTTCAACGGCCCGCCGGAAATGTGCGCGATCGGCTGGCTCCTGTACGTGCGGGTTCCGGATGTGCACGCGGCGGTGAAGATCGTCACCGACCTCGGGGGCCGGATCCTGAACGGACCCACTGAGGTGCCGGACGGCGACCTCGTCGCCCAGTGCATGGACCCGCAGGGGGTTGCGTTCGCGGTGCATTCGGTGGCCGGGGACTAGTAGCTACGCGTTGCTAGCCCTTCGGACACCTACTTGCGTCACTACGCAGGCGTACGAGAAACCGCGCGGCGTTCGTGTGTGTATAAACGTATGCAGGACAAGACGTTAGCATTGTAGTGCGCGGATACGTGGCCGCGCGCACGCGCCGCTGGTGCTTGTGTACCACATCGTATACAATGTTACTTGCACACACTTTTGTATCCGGTGGCGTGAAGGGCTGAAGGCTCGTTTTCTGCGTGTCAGGGCTCCCGAACCCGGGATCCGGACCAATCCAGCTCTTGCAATGATGCAGAAAATGCGCTTGTTTTGTGACTGTCCGGATTCCTGTGTTGGCTACGTGACCAGAATGGGAGGTTTGGGAAATGCGAGAAGAGGCCCAGCGAGCAACGCGGGGGCGTTGGTCCTGTTGTCCATCACGCAACCGTGAGTGGGTTGCGATTGTCGGCGTAATGTGGTTCTTCTCCTGTGAGAGCCCTCAGCCACCGGAGTCGTGCGACACGATTCCCGACCGGCAGGTATACGTTGGCGAGACGGAAGCGGTGCGAGTGTGCTTCGTTGATCCGAACGGTGACCGGCTTTCCTATGTGGTGGCCGCGTCGCCGCCGGGTATGGTCGAGGTCGAGCATTCTTCGGACGTGGTCACGATCACGGGCTCGGCTCCGGGGGTCGCGACCGTGTCGGTTACGGCTATTGATCCAAGTGGCCTGGAGACGAGGATTCGGTTTCAGGTCGTGGTGCCCAATCGGCCCCCCGCACTCGCAAGGGCGATCCCCCCGCTCGAAGTGTTCATGGGGGATTCGGCCACCGTGGATGTTCTCGGCCACTTCCACGAGCCCGACGGGCAGTCGCTGAGCCACGGAGGGTCGTCGTCCGATACGGGGGTGGCGATGGTGTCGTGGAAGGGGAGTGTTGCCACCGTCGTGGGCAGGGCCAAGGGGATTTCCCAGGTCGCGGTGACGGCCACCGACCCGGGCGGCCTTGCGGCCACGCAGGACTTCCGGGTGACCGTGCCCAACCGCGGGCCGGTCGCCGTGGACTCGATTCCGGCGCAGATCGTGGAGGTGGGAGATACGGCTACGCTGAAGGCGGCTGACCGCTTCAGCGACCCTGACGGGGACTCGCTCGCCTTCACGGCCGCCTCCGGCGACACCACAAGGGTCAGGGTTTCGGTTTCGGTCGGGACCGTGGCGGTCGCTGCGATCAGAAAGGGCGCGGTGACCGTGACCGTCACCGCCACCGACCCGGAGGGGCTTTCCGCCACGCTCGATGTCGCCGTGACCGCGCCCAACCGGCCTCCGGTTGCCGGGGACACGATTCCCGTCGCCACCATTCCGGTCGGGGAGTCCGCGACGGTGGACCTGACCGGCTACTTCAACGATCCCGATGACGACACCCTGGCCTACACCGCCGCGGTCTCCGACTCCTCCCTGGTCTCGGCCTCGGTCTCCGGCGCAGCCGTTACGGTCGCCGCGATCGCGAAGGGCGAGGCTGCCGTAACCGTCACCGCCACGGATCCGGAAGGGCTCGCGGCCACCCGGGAGTTCACCGTGCTGGTCCCCAACCGGGCGCCGGCGGCGGAGGGCACGATCCCGCCGCGGACCCTCGAGGTGGGAGATTCGGCGACCCTCGAACTCTCCCCCTGGTTCACCGACCCGGACGGCGACGCCCTTTCGTATTCGGCGGTTGCTTCCGACGCCGAAGTCACACGGGCTTCGGTCAGGGCGGCGGTGGTCACCGTTACGGCGAAGGCGAAGGGCGAAACGGCCGTGACCGTCATCGCGACCGACACGGAGGGGCTTACGGCTGCGCAGCGGTTCACCGTGTTCGTTCCCAACCGGGCGCCGCGGGCCGAGGGAGCGATCCCGCCGCGGACCATCGAGGTGGGAGATGCCGTGGAGCTGGACCTCTCACCCTACTTCAGTGATCCCGACGGCGACCCGGTATCGTATTCCGCGGCTGCGTCCGACACCGCGTTGGTCCTGCTCCGGATCTCCGCCGCCGCCGCGCACGTTGCGGCCGTCGCAAAGGGTGAGGTGGTCGTGACGATCATCGCCACCGATACCGAGGGGCTCGCGGCTGCGCAGGTGTTTGCGGTGATCGTGCCCAATCGGCCGCCGGTGGCGAAGGGCGGGCTGCCGTCGCTGACCGTCGCGGTGGGAGACTCTGCGACGGTCGAACTGTCCCCCTACTTCGGCGACCCCGACGGCGACCCGCTCGTCCACACAGCCGCCACCTCGGATTCCACGAGGGTCGGGGCTTCGGTTTCCGGGAGCGCCGTCACGGTTGTAGGGGTCGCGAAGGGCGAGGCGCCGGTCAGGGTCACCGCCACCGACAGCGAAGGGCTCACGGCAACCCGGGAGCTGGCCGTGATCGTTCCCAACCGCGCGCCGGTGGTGGAGGAGACGCTGCCGTCACGGACGATCGAGGCGGGAGATTCCATCACGCTTCAGTTGTCCGCCTGCTTCGGCGACCCCGATGGCGACCCCCTGTCGTACGCTGCGGTTGCCGCCGACCCCGCGGTAAGCGCGGCCTCTGTCACCGGCGCCGCCCTGACGCTCACCGCAATCGCGAAGGGGCAGACGGCCTTGACCGTTACAGCCAGGGACGCGGAAGGCCTTGCGACCCCGCAGGTCTTCACCGTGACCGTTCCCAACCGGGCTCCGCTTGCACGGCGCGCGATCTCGCCGCGGACGCTGGAGGCCGCAGATACCGCGGAACTGGACCTTGCACTCCACTTCAGCGATCCCGACGGCGATCCGCTCGTCTTCGCGGCCGCCGTCTCCGACACAGCGGTGGCCGGGGTCTCGGTGGCGGGTCCCGCCATGACCATCGCGGCAGTCGCAAGGGGTCAAACGGCGGTGACCGTTATCGCGACCGATGTGGACGGCCTCGAAGCCACCCAGGAGTTCGGCTTGACCGTGCGCAACCAGCCCCCGGTCCCGGTCGGGTCGATCCCGGAGCGAGTTGTCGAGGTGGGGGATACCGTGGACCTGGATCTCACCGCCTATTTTCGTGATCCCGACGGCGACTCCCTCGTCTTCGCGGCGTCTGCCACCGACACGACGGTGGTCGATCCCTCGGTCTCCGGCGCGACTCTCGAGGTCGTGGCAATCGCCAAGGGCAGTGACACGTTGACGATCACTGCCGCGGACAAGGAAGGGCTTGCAGCCACGCAGCCCTTCGCCGTGACCGTTCCCAACCGGGCGCCGTACCCGGTCGGTGCCTTCCCGGTGCTGCGGATGAAGGGGGGCGGGTTCGCCAGGGTGGATCCGTCGCCCCGGTTCGCCGACCCCGACGGCGACTCGCTTTCCTTCGAAGCGACGAGTTCGAATCTGAATGTGGCGAGGACGTGGGTGTCGAGAGGCGACGTTCTCGTTCGGGCCTATTCCGGGGGACGCGCCACCATATCCGTCACTGCGGCGGATTCCGGAGGATTGGGGTCGAATCAGCGATTCCAGGTGCGGGTGAAGGACCCGGGTGGGTCGGATGAGAACCGGTCTCCGGTTGTGGTGGACACGATCGCCCGGCAGAGCATGGAGGAGGACCAGGCCAGAACGCTGAGCGTCGCTTCCCATTTCGAGGATCCCGACGGCGACGACCTGACCTTCGCGGCGGCGAGTTCGGACACGAGCGTGGCCACGGCCCGGGCATCGGGGAGCGATGTGGTGCTGCGCGCAAAGGCCGGGGGAAGCACGACGGTCAAGGTGACGGCCCGCGATCCCGATGGGCTCGGCGCCGAGCTCGAATTCGCCGTGGACGTCTCCGAGCCGCCGGACACCAACCGGGCGCCCGTGGCGGTGGAGGTGATCGCCCGGCAGAGCATGGAGGAGGACCAGACCAGGACGTTGTGGGTTGCTTCCCATTTCGAGGATCCCGACGGCGACGACCTGACCTTCGCGGCGGCAAGTTCGGACACGAGCGTAGCCACGGCCAAGGCCTCGGGGAGCGATGTGGTGCTGCGTGCGAAGGCCGTGGGAACGGCGACGGTCGAGGTGACGGCCCGCGATCCCGACGGGCTCGGTGCGGCGCTCGAATTCACGGTGAGCGTCTACGAGCCGGCGGACACCAACCGGGCGCCGGTGGCGGTCGGGACGATCGCCCTGCAGACCATGGAGGAGGACCAGACCGGGACGTTGAAGGTTGCCTCCCGTTTCGAGGATCCCGACGGCGACGACCTGACCTTCGCGGCGGCGAGTTCGGACACGGGCGTGGTCTCGGCCGAGGCCACGGGGAGCGATGTGGTGCTGCGTGCCAAGGCCGCGGGAAGTGCCACGGTCGAGGTGACGGCCCGCGATCCCGACGGGCTCGGCGCCGCGCTCGAATTCACGGTGAAGGTCACCGAGCCGGCGGACACCAACCGGGCGCCGGTGGCGGTCGGGACGATCGCCCTGCAGACCATGGAGGAGGACCAGACCGGGACGTTGAAGGTTGCCTCCCG
>CAZTOF010000318.1:0-1751 GCA_964615515.1 uncultured Gemmatimonadaceae bacterium | reverse complement strand
GCGAACTCGCGGCCCGCCTTCATCCTCGACGCCGGAATCGTCCACGTCTTCGCGTGCATGTCGATCTCGTCCCAGCGCGCGCCGCGCGCCTCTCCAGGACGAACCGCCGTGAGCACCATCAGTTCGACGCACAACGCGCCCGGACTTCCGTCGCCCGCCCGGCGGATGGCGCGAAGCGCCGCCGCGACCGCCCCGTGCGGCAGGGCGCGGTGATGGCCTGCAGCGGCCCCGTTCGGCTTCGGCAACGCCGCAACCGCCCGGTCCACCGGATTGTCCCGGCGGTGGTTCCGGCCGATGCTCCACCGGAACACGGCGGCGATCCGCTGCTTGGCCTTCCGCGCGGCGGTGGGCATCGAGTTCCAGATCGGGCCGAGGCACCCCAGCACGTCCGCGCTCGTGATCCGGTCCACCGGCTTGTCGAGGAGCGGGGCGGCATGCAGCCGGAACGTGGACTCCCACTGCTGGGGCAACGGGCTCCCGGCCTTCCAAGAGGCGCGGTGCAACTCGATGGTCCGCCGCGCGGCATCGGCGAAGGTCGGGACGCCGCGACCGCGCGGGTCTCGGCCCCGGCGGACCCTCCGGCTGTTATCCAGCGCCTTCTGGCGCGCGTCGGCGAGCGTCACCTCGGGGTATGGACCGAGTCCGATCGAAGTCAGGCGACCCTCGATCCTCACGCGCTGCCGCCAAGTCTTGGTGAGCCGGCCGTTGACCGTGCGGTACACCCGGAGGCTCAGCCCCCGCCCGCCGCGTCCGTCACCGTACACGCCGGGTCGGCCGACCGTCCGAACGAAGGCTGCGGTGAGCGTCTTGGGTCGCTTCGTCATGCGGTTTCCTCCGTATCTGTGTATCACATCCCAAATCACTATATAGGGAAGAATACACGGGATAACGGCGGACCGCAAGGGACGGGACGGCTCGGGGTTGCTCTCGGAAATAATTGTCCAATATTGTGTTACATGTCTACTGGCGTACTCCAGTGAACTACATGAGACAACGGGTATCTAGTTCCGCCCGAACTGGGCAACCTCGCCAACCTGACCGACTTGTACCTCTTCGGCAACGGGCTCGCAGGCGGCATCCCGCCCGAACTGGGGCGGCTCGCAAACCTCGAATCGGCAGTTCTCTGGGGTAACGAGTTGACGGGTTCCATCCCGCGCCAGTTCGGCGGCCTGGCCGCTTTGGAGTTCTTGTCGCTCGACGAGAACGCCCTTTCCGGTCAGATCCCGCCCGAACTCGGCAGCCTCGGCAACCTGAGGTTGCTATACCTCAATGACAACGCCCTTTCCGGCCCGGTTCCGCCCGAGTTCGGCAACTTGTCGGCGGTGGAGGAAGTGCACCTGAGCAGCAACAACCTGTCGGGCTCTCTACACCCGAACCTCGGTCGAATGTCGAGCCTCCGGGAGCTGTCGCTCACAAACAATGTCGGCATGTCCGGCCCGCTTCCAACAGCACTGACCGCTTTGGGTCAGTTGGAGGCGCTCCAGGCCGGAGGCACCGGTCTGTGCGCGCCCGCAGACCCTGACTTGTCGGCCTGGCTTGAACGCGTGCACAAGCGCCGGATCAGTCCGTGTGCCGAGGCAGACCCGCCGACGGCCTATCTGGTCCAGGCGGTCCAGTCGCGGGAGTTCCCGGTCCCGCTGGTCGCCGGCGAGCGAGCGCTGCTGCGCGTCTTCCCGACGGCCCGACAGACCACCACCGCGGACATCCCGCCGGTCCGGGCTCGATTCTACGTCAACGGCCGCGAAACGCAT
>CAZTOF010000317.1:0-3241 GCA_964615515.1 uncultured Gemmatimonadaceae bacterium | reverse complement strand
GGGGTCCTGTATCTCCGGTTTTCGTTTGGGGGGTTGATCTGAATTCTACCGGCGGAGGGGGCGGGATTCCAGTCGCGTACGGTTGAATCGGGCCAACGCAAGATGCCACCGGGCCGGCTATGGAGTTGTCGCGTCCACCAGGACACTTCGGAAGACACCGAAGCTCCGAGATGTATTTCGGTCGGGATTGATGTGGGCCCCGATCGACTCCGCGGCCTCGACCTTCCTCAGGCCTGTGGAGAAATACCCGTGTTTCTGCATCACTCGCTCGAAAGCCTCCCATGTTCCTCCCTTGATTGCGTCGGGATCTCGATAGCCGGCTCGACGAGGAATGTTCGCGGACATTCGGGGGTAGGCCCGCCGGACTGCTTCCCAGTTGCCGAAATACCAGGCTTCCAGCTCTTCGATGACGATTCGGTTGGCGATTCGCCACCGACCGCTCACGGCCTTTGAGCGAGTACGAAGATTCGTCGTATCCGCTGCCGCTTCCAGAGCGGCTTTGAGGGCGTGACAATCGTGATCGTCACGGTCCACCAGGACAACGATCCGCCAGTTCGATGGGATCCAGTGCTGGTATCCCCGCAGGCGATCCCGGATCTTCTTGAGGAGGTCCTGCTTGTTGCGAAAGGCATGGATCCGGAACGAACAGTGGTCCGGAATCATGCGAGGCAGCGCAACTTGAAGAAACCCCTCCATGGAGGGCTCTTCGACCAGAAATTCAAGGTGTGTCCCGGACGAGTCCACTTCAGAACCCGACGGAGACAGGGCCGCCATGCTCCGTCAAGGGATCGCCAACACCGAAAAAGCCCTCCATCCACAGATCTCCAAGACTGGCACCCTCCGCAATGAACTCCGAGATGCCTCGAAGGTCAGCGGCTCGCCTGGTTCGGGTGTGCCCTTGGGGGTCGCGCCAAAGCACCCGAACCTCGCTCGGTCTCAGTGAGTCGATGAAGAACGGAGAATGGGTCGTGACCAGCAGCTGGGTGCGTTCGGATGCCGCCCGACATTCCTCGGCCAACCCGTTCAGCAACCTGGGGTGCAGGAAATTCTCGGGCTCCTCGATTCCGATGAACGGCGGCGGGTTCGAATCGTAGAGGAGTACCAGATAGGCGAGCATCTTGAGCGTACCGTCCGAAGCGAAACGTGCGAGGACCGGACGATCAAAGGGGGCGTCCTTGATTTGCAAGAGGAGCCTGCCGTCGAGCATCGTGTCGGCGAGGACACGCTCAATCCGGGGGACCCGCGCCCGGAGTGCCAGGAACACCCGATTGAGTTGCTGTGGCTGTTGTTCCTCAAGGTATTGAACGACGTTAGGGAGATTGTCTCCGCTCTTGGTCAAGCGTTCCTGAGGGCCGGCTTCGGGTTGGCCACGTGCGCTCTCGGCGGACAGATAGGACACATGCCAGCCCGTGATGAACGTACGCAGGGCACTGACTCGGGGGTGTTCCCGAAACTGTCCGAGCACGTTGACAGCTAGGAGATCCGGTGAAGTCAGCGCGATATCCACACGCTGGTCCTCTTCGTCGGGCACCTCGCCGCTAACCGCCTGGCCCTGCCCTCCTCGGTTCTCAAGAAAGCGAAACGGGGCGCCATATGGCTTCCGCTTCCAGCGGAGCCATTCATGAGTGATCACGGGACGCCCCCCCGACTCTTCGACGGAAAGGTGGTAGGTAATCAGCGGTGTCTTCGGTTGCTCGCGATACTTGATCTCGATCGTCAACGGACCGTCGGCCCCTCGCGTCATGAGCTCCCTGGCTCGTCCGCGGCGGTCCCAGGCACGCCGAAGGCCGGACCCGAAGCACTCTGCCAGGAATGCGAACACGTCAAAGACCGTGGATTTGCCGCTCCCGTTGGGGCCGAGCAACACCGTCATCGGTTGAAGGTCCCTGAACTCCACATTCTGCAGGGCACGGAAGTTCCGCACCTTGAGGCGTTCGATACGTGCGGGCGGAACTGTCCTGGGGAGTGGATGGATCATGTCGGATACGGGTTTCGGAGTGCCGGACGGTGCGTGCGTACACAGCAAGGACCACAACAAGATAGGTCCAGGACGCCCTTCGGTGCGAACGAAGCCGGAGGTCGAACTCCCCGGGCGGCCGTGATCGAACATCGTGCTCGGCGTGGCGAGGCCCGGATCGTCGGACGGACGCGGGGTAGCACCGCACCGCGCCCGGACCGATATTTGAACCGAGAGGAGGTCGCGGATGGAAGTAGTCCGCCTGCGGGTCAACGGAGACGAGCGCGTCTGCGGGGTGCCCGCCCACTACACGCTGCTGGAGACGCTGCGCTACGGACTCGGTCTGACCGGGTCGAAGCAGGGGTGCGACAAGGGTGACTGCGGCGCCTGCACGGTGATCGTGGACGGGCGCGCCATCCTGTCGTGCATCACGCCGGTGTGGGAGGCCGAGGGGCGCGAGGTGCGCACGGTGGAGGGACTCGCCGCTGGCACCGAGACCCATCCGGTGCAGGACGAGTTCGACCTGAACGGAGCCGCGCAGTGCGGCTTCTGCACACCCGGCATCCTGTGCAGCTCGGTGGCGCTGCTGGACCGGAACCCGTCGGCGACCCGCGAGGAGATCCGGAAGGCGCTCGCGGGCAACCTGTGCCGCTGCACCGGTTACGAGAAAATCTACGACGCCGTGGAGGCGGCGGCTGCGAGGCTGGACGGGTGATGGGGCGCAATGGACGTGGTGCCGCCGCGGCGGACGGATCGGCCCGGGAGGCGGCCGGGCGGGCGGAGCGCGGCGGCCAGGGTGCTCCCCTGAACACCATCGGCCGCCCCATGCGCAAGGTCGACGGTCTGGCCAAGGCCACCGGGCGCGCCCGCTACACCGACGACATCCGGCTACCGGGGATGCTGCACGGCAAGATCCTGCGCAGCCCCCACCCGCACGCCCGCATCGTCTCCATCGATACCTCGCGTGCCGAGGCGCTCGAGGGCGTCCACGCGGTCGTGACCGGCCGCGACATGCCCACCGCCTACGGCATCATCCCGTGGACGCCCGACGAGTATCCGCTCTGCGTGGACAAGGTGCGCTACATCGGCGACGGGGTGGCGGCGGTGGCGGCGGTCGACGAGGACACGGCCATCGCCGCCCTGGACCTGATCGACGTCACCTACGAGGAGCTGCCCGCCTACCTGGACCCCCACGAGGCCATCGCCGCCGAGGCGGGTCCGTACATCCACGAACCGCGCAAACCGGGGTGGAACGGCAATGTGACCAAAGTGGTCAAACTCGCG
>CAZTOF010000316.1:0-5390 GCA_964615515.1 uncultured Gemmatimonadaceae bacterium | reverse complement strand
GGGGGAGGGGGGCTGGAGTTAGACGGGAAGCGAAGACCGCGAGGTATTCGGCTAAGCAGCCAGATACGCCAAGGCCAAGAGCGCCAGAAAGCCCAGTACCGCGAGGACGGCGCAGGTTCCGATGGCGAATAGGATCACCTTGCGGAACTCGGGGTACGCCAGAGCAGCCAGCATCAACAGAATCAGGATGAGAACAACGATCAGCATTTCCGAGCCGGGTCAAAAAGCTGGTTCGGGCATCTGCGAGCACAGGCCGCGCACAGCGTATCGGAACTCTCCACCAAATCTTCGAACTCGCGCACAGTCATTTCACCGAGTTCCCCAAGCTCTTTCCGTGGCGGCCGCAACCGTATCTTCCAGCCTTTTTCCACCTCCTGGCCACACACGCCGGAATGGTCGTTGCAGTAGGGGTCATGGCATTCGCACTGCGCGTTCTTGGCGAGGACGAAGCGCTCCCGTGAGACGTGGATGATTTGGTCGTCCCGGCTCCCTGTCATATGCCCGCGTGGTCCCGCAGGGCCTGGATGTTCCCGTTCATCAGCCGGAGCTCGCTCTCGATCTGGGGAATCTTCGCAACATCCTCGGCCATGGAGTCAAGCCGCCTGTCGATGCCATCGAGCCGCTTTGTGACCTCCCCGAGCGCGTTGTCCTTGATTCGGCGGTACACCCGCTCCTCGGAGGCGGCGATCCTCTCGTCCATGAGGTCGCCGATCTGCTTCAGGGCTTCCTTCGTCAAACTCATTATCGGTCTCCATTTCCTCAGGATGGATACCCCACGATAACCCCGGAGCCGGGCTGATTTCAAGGCGAGCCCCCCGACATTATGGGCGATCGGCCACGAGCTGGGCCGAAACGGGACCTGTGAGCACGGCGGGCCTGTGGGTGAACGTGGTCGGCGAGTCGCGGGAGTCGGCCTGCGTGGACGCGGCCATCCCGTTGGAGCCGGGTTCGCGTGCGGCCATCGGATTCGAGGGGGACCTGGTTCTGGTGCTGGAGCAGGTGTCGCGGGGGGGAGACGCCGTGACATCCTGCGGCGGATCGAAGTGGATGCGGAGGGTGCGACTGGACGGTGATCTGGCGCTGACCGCTAACAGCTGTCGGGAGCAATAGTCCTGTCGGGGGACGGAGTCAGCTGCCCGCTTCTTGCAGCGAGCGCAGTCCAGTAGAGGTGACCCGGTATTGCTGGCGACTGCTGTTGGGCTTCTCCGGCAAAGTGTATTCGACCAGTCCGTCGCGGCGCAAACGGCGAGTCACGCGGTTCAGTCCGCCGGAGACGGATCGGTGCCCGAGCCCGCGGGCGATGGCGGACTTCGACATCGGACCCTCAACCAGCAGTTCGAGTACTCGGCGGTATAGCGAGCCCGCCCTCGACCTGGTGCGCACGCTAGCCGATTCATCGTCCGGTTTTTCGTCTGGCCCACCACCCACTAACTCTGGCTCTGCATCTCCGTCTCTGGCCGATTCACCAGACCCTGGCCTACTCTCTGGCTCCTGCCCCGGCCTGCAATCCGATTCCCTGCCGTCTGGATCCGGTCGCGGAAACGTGATCGTCACCCATTGTCCGGAGACATCGATCACGGGCTCCGGGACGCCGTGCTCCCGACAACCGTCGAGGATTCGGCGGATCCCGGATCCGATGTGCTCGACCACGTCCATGCGGTAGAGCATGCTGAAGAGCAGGGGATTGCGGGGCAGGCTCTTCGCTCCCAGATCGGCCTTGGTCATACCCGCCGGCAGGCCGCCCGGGCTCACGATCTCGACACGGTCCTTGAGCACATAGACCTGTACGTTGCCCGGCGACCGGTAGTCACGGTGCGCCACGGCGTTGGCCACGGCTTCGCGGAGGGCTTCCTCTGGGAGCTCCGGGCGCTCTTCCCTCCGCAGGCTCTTGACGATCAGTTCCACGTTGATCTTGCTCAGGATCCACGCCGTGACATCGCCGACAATCGATGGCACGTTGCGGTGGAAGTCCCTCCGGTCGAGGATGCGTGACTTCGCTCGGCCGAGGAACAGCGCGCAGGAGACATGCGCGGAGTTCGTGACCGTGCGAATGTCCCGGGCCATGAGCCACGCCCCGGCGTGGGTGGTGCGCCGCTTTGCGTCCACAAGGCCGAGGTTTCGGAGCGCCGCGATCCGGTCCATGGCTTCCGGGACCTTGGCGCGCCGGCTGAAGCGTGACCAGGCCGCATCGTCGAGGTCGCGCTCGATATCGAAGTGCGGGCAGGGCGTCCGGTCGAAGTGTAGTCGCCCCACCGCGTAGAACAGATCCTCGATTTCGCCCCTCGACATCTGTTGGCTGGTGGCTCCGTCCCGCCTGAAGAACCGCCCGCCGTGGGAGTAGGGCTTGTGCGGCTGGGTTGGGACGGTGACTCGGAGAACCTCGTCGATGGCATCGATCTCGACGTCAATGGGCGGGTCCGCCGAGCGGGCGATCCTTTGGATGCGCGATTTGGTCCGGTTGTGGTTGGCGGCACCCACGATCCCTCCAAGGGCCGAGATGCCGATAAGAAGGGTGCCGCCGTCGGAGTTCGCGAATGCACAGAGTTCGCGCCCGAGGTCCTTGGTGAGGGCCCGTTTGAACTCCAGCGTCGGGCCTTCGCCCTGGGCGATGAGGTCGTCGAGGCGGTCCTGCGTCATACGGTGGTCTTGACGCGCTTCGAGATCGTCTGGGCCAAGGCCCGGAAGTCGCGGTAGCACGCCTGCACCGCCGCCGCGTGTCCCCCGATCGCGCCATCGGCTGCCTTGAGCGCAAACATCGGCTTCCTGGCTTCCTGCGCTAGCGGCATGAGGCTACGGTAGTGCTTGAGCGTCGCGAGGCAATTCGGATCTTGACCGGTGATTGCGGCCCGCGAAGGTGCGCTCTCGCCAACGACCGCCTTGCCGTAGACTGCAGGAATCCGTTCCATCCAACGCCGGTAGGCCTTGACCGGCCGGTCCAGGCGGACAGCGTGCTGCATGACGATGTAGCCGATCGGCCGCATCGCGCCTTCCGGGACCGCAAGGTCCTCAACCGGGTTGCGTTCGCGGCGCTCCTTCCATTCGCCCTGCCAGCGGCGGAGAGTCGGCCCCAGGTTGCGGAGACCCTGCAGCGAGTAGAGATCCGGTGCCAGCGGGACGACCACCGAGTCGGCGGTAACCAGCGCGGCCCGGTTGAAGGCTCCCAAATTGGGCCCGACATCCACGAGAATCACATTCGCGTCGACCTCGGCAGCGCCCTGCCGAAGAATGCGCGCGAGCGCCGACAAGACCCGAAACGCTCGCGGCTTGCGGTCGAGACACGCCGGCCATTGGCTCGACAGTTCATCCTCGGCGGTCGCCAGGAGGAGATCTCCCACCACGAGGCCGAGCCCGGGCTCGGGTTCGACTACATGAGGAACCGCAACGTCGCCGGTTCCTTCCAGCAGCGGCCGGAGTGCGCCGTACACGGTCGGACGCTCACCGCTTTCCGGCCAGAGCGGCTCAAGCTCCTCGTCGTTGAGGAACATGCTGGTGAGATTCGCCTGTGGGTCGAGGTCGGCGGCCAGCACGTTCACGCCAAGACGAGCGTACATCCAGGCCAGATGGTAGACCAGTGAGGTCTTGCCGACGCTGCCCTTGTTGTTGAAGAAGGCGATCGTCTTCATGAGGCAGCCTCCACGGTGACGACCACATGGGTGGGCTGGAAGTCGAAGTGTGGCTCGGGATTGCCGTTCTCCTCAAGTCTTTTGCGCGCGAGCGGTATCCCGAGACCGAAACGCTGCGCGAAGCCCAGGTGATGCATGATCTCGGCGACAAGCGGATTCCGGTGGTCGACCGCCCCGGTGCCGAAGTTCTCCGGGGTGACGCGGCCGTATAGCCCGCCGGGACTCCGAATCTCGACCCGGTCGGAATACCAGTAGACCTGGACCGGCGCGTTCGTGCCCTCGTAGCTACGATGCATCACCGCGTTTCGAGCGAGCTGCTGGAGGGCAGCGACCGGATAGTCGGGAGCACGTAGCTCCCGGGAAACGGTTGCGACCTCGGTCCGGATCGAGATGTTCAACTTCAGGAGCTCGTCCAGCTGGCGCAGCACATCCTCGAGCCTGCCGGCAAGGGCCTTCTGGTCACGTATCGGATCGGTGATCTCAGTACCGTCGATTCGGAGAAACTGCACGTACGCTCCGGGAATCCACCATCGCGGATCCCGCGCAAAACCCAGGATCGCGCCGCATGTCGGCGTCCCGCCCACCAGCAGACGCAACGACTCCAGCTGCTGGACGAGTGACCGTTCGTTGGCTTCCAGCACATCCTCTGCGACAGCATGCGGCAGATATTGGGCCTCGATATAGCCCAGGTCGAGCGTCTCCAGGTTGGCGTGCTGAACCGCCCGTTGATCGAACGGGCGCTCCCCCGCAAGCCGCCGCTCGGTCAGCCGCTGCTCCTCTTCGGGCGTCGCCTGCCGCACCGTCGGGCCGACTCGCACCCACACACGCCCACGGTAGCGAACGGGCGGGCTCCGCGAAGGCTCCACGACAATCGCGGCGACTTCGCAGCCGGAGAGGATATGCTTCTGGACGACCAGGGACGGAATGGGCATGATGTTTCCGTCGTCCTTCATGCCGGCGAGCCTCGTCAGGAGCCGGTCGTCGATCGTCAAGTCGGCGCAGCCGCCATCGTCGTCGACTCCGATGAAGACGACACCGGGCAGGCCATGGCCGGGAAGATCGTTGGCGAGCGCGCAGATGTTCCGCCGAAGCTTGTTGGTGTCCGCGGCGGACTCCTTGCGCTCCACTCGGTCCGACTCAAGGGCGCCTCGTAGTCGATCCAACTCGTGTGCGTCCAGTGGGCTCATCTCTTCCCTCTCTGGCCTTGGCCTCTGGCCTTTCCGAATCCAGGAGAAGATAGCGAGGCCGAAGGGTAATCTCCAAGGTCCCAAGGTGCTCACGGGAACTTCGTTGGATCAGGAGTCTGGCTTCACGTCCGGTCTACCCTGGCCTCCTCTCTGGCCTTCGTTACGACCGATCCGGTACCCAACCAGCCGGCCTGCCTGTGGGTACGTCATTGAGCAAGAACGCTCATTGGCTTTCGCTGGGATCTGCGACACGCGAGTTTCTCAGCAACCTGACAAGGAGCTCGAGGTCGCCGTGCAGT
This sequence comes from uncultured Gemmatimonadaceae bacterium, assembly GCA_964615515.1. GTDB lineage: Bacteria > Gemmatimonadota > Gemmatimonadetes > Longimicrobiales > Gaopeijiaceae > Bin94. The sequence goes on along the minus strand of CAZTOF010000316.1, from coordinate 281 downwards.
TCGGGTGCCCCACGAGACTGGTACGCGAAGGACAACTCGCCATCGCCCCGGTCGACGATTAGCGCCCGGTCGCGGTGCTCCCATTCCAGGATCACGCCGCCCGAGGATTGCGGACAGACTTGGGGGCGCGAGAATCCATGTGAGCCCACGAGCCCTGCAATCTCGACCGCCGCGTCTGCGGTCTCGCTCCGAACCGGTCCGGCACCGTAGGAATCCCAGTCGGGGGCGAGTTCCCCGAAGCTTCTTATCTCGTCCGCGACGTCGCAGAGCCAGGGAACCTC
>CAZTOF010000315.1:0-8376 GCA_964615515.1 uncultured Gemmatimonadaceae bacterium | reverse complement strand
ATCGAGGTCGACCAGCAGTTCGATCAGGGACTTGTAGGAGGCGTTGATCTCCTCCTCGGCGAGGTTCCCGAACCCGAGCATGTCGCGCATCTGGCTCCAGGTCTCCCCGGCCGCCCCGTCCATGGCGCTCGGGATGACCATGAACGGGGCGGCCGGGGAGACCTGGAGCCAGATGCGCGACATGCTCGGGTTCGGGAATCTCGCCGAGGAGGAGATCAACGCCTCCTACAAGTCCCTGATCGAACTCCTGGTCGGCCTCGATCGCACCGTTGAGACGGCGATCGGCAACTCCGTGTGGACCCGTAGCGGCTTCCCGGTGTACCCGGACTTCCTGAAGACCGTGCGCGAGGCCTTCGACGCCGAGGTGGCGGAACTCGATTTCGCGCGCCCTTCGGCGTCCAAGCGGATCAACGGGTGGGTCAGGGACGCGACACGCGGTCGCATCGAGGACATGGTTCCCGACGTGATTCCCGACGACGTCGTCATGTATCTGCTCAACGCGATCTACTTCAAGGGTTCGTGGACCTTCCGGTTCGATCCGTCCCACACCCGAACCGAGCCCTTCCATCTGGACGACGGTTCGACGCAAACCGTGCCGCTCATGACCCTCGAACGACCCCTCCCCTATCAGTCGAACAGCCGGTTCCAGGCCGTGGACCTTCCGTACGGCGGCCGCGCCTTTACGATGACCGTGCTGCTTCCATGGCAGGGCGTGAGCGTAGACACGCTCGCGGCGAACCTGGACGGGGGGGAATGGGACGACATCGCCGACGGTTTCAGCGATACCACCAATGTGAGGCTCTTCCTACCGCGTTTTCGCATGAGCTATGAACGCACGCTCAACGACGACCTTGAGGCCCTGGGCATGGTCGACGCCTTCGACGAAGATCTGGCGGATTTCACAAGGCTTTCGCCCGTCGCGTCCCTGTTCATCTCCGAGGTCAAGCAGAAGTCCTGGGTGGATGTCAACGAGGAGGGTACCGAAGCGGCGGCCGCGACCTCGGTGGGCGTATCGGTCACGAGCGGTCCTCTTGTCGTTCGCGCCGATCGGCCCTTCCTCTTCTTCATTCGGGAACGCCTTTCGGGCACCATCCTCTTCGCAGGCAAGTTCGCGAGCCCTCCGGCGGAGTGAGAGGGAATCACCATACGGGTCCTTTCGTTTCACAGGCCGACCGACCAGGGATCGATCACATTCAGTCCCGCACCCTCGAAGTCCCGCACGTTGCGCGAGACCAGGTCTGCCCCGCGTGAGCGGGAGATGGCGGCGATCTGGCAGTCGGCCTCGCCGATGGGTCGGCCAGCCCGGCGGCGCTCGGCAGCGATCTCGGCGTAGACTCGGGCCGCGGCGCTGTCGAAGGGCAGGATCCGCTTCCGGAAACCACGATCCAGCCAGCGGGTCATCGCGGCCTTCAGCGCGCTACGCCGCTTGCCGGTGGGCATGATCGCCACTCCGTAGAGCAGTTCCGCTTCGCTCCGGCCGTCAGATACATGTCCTGCGCATCGCGCTCGGCGATCCACGCCGCCACTGCGGCCGTCGGTTGAGGGCGCATCAGTTCCGACGCGACGTTCGTGTCAATGACGAACATCGAACCGCTCACGCGAAGTCCGGAGGCTCGCGCATCATCGGGTCGCGCGGGGGGAGTTCGAGCTCGACGCCGCCAACAGACGCGAAGCACTGGCGGGTGAACGCCACGAGATTCCTGGGACCGGCACGACGGCCGGTCACGGCGTCGCGCAGGATGATACGCGCTTCCTCCTCCATCGAACGGTGATGCTCGGCGGCGCGTAAGCGAAGCCGCGTCTTTACGTCGTCGTCGAGATTGCGGACTGTGATGCTCGCCATTGGCCGTGCCTCCTCATGGTGCGGAAGATGCAGGGAGACTAGTCCCAACCGGAAGAGGGGAGACGCTGCCGGCAACGAGGTGTCGTCCTCCCACCCTCTGGCCAACCCCAGCCACATGCTATATCATGATTCATGACCAATAATCATGAGTCACGATCTTCTCGGCGCGTCGCGGAACCGGTTCAGGTGTACCTGCGCCCAGCCGAGAAGGAGTGCCTGGACCGGCTGACGGCGAGACTGGAGACCACCAAGTCCGATGTCCTCAGGCGGGGCCTCGAAGCGCTCGAGCGCCAGATCTCGGACCCGGAGCAGCATCCCGCGCTGCGCATCATCGGGATCGTTTCCACGGCCGACGACCCCGAAGTCGATGTCGCGCGGGATCACGACGATGTGCTCGCCGACTGTGAGATCGCTTCGTGGCCGGGACCGCCGCCGCCGCATGAGGGCGAGCCCGGGTGAAGGGGCTGTTCGTCGACACCAGCGCGTGGTACCCCCTTGCCAATGCCGCGCACCGGGACCACGACGCTCTGGCCCGGGAGCTGCGTCGGCAGATCCGGAGCGGGACGCGAGTCGTCACCACCAACCTGGTTGTGGCCGAGACCCATGCGTTGCTCCTCCGCCGGGCGGGCCGCCGAGCGGCCCTCGCCTTTCTCGAATCGGTCCGCCAGAGTCCGAACCGGGTCGTGACCATCACTCCTGAGCGCACGGCGGCCGCGATCTGCGATTGGATCGAACCGTTCTCCGATCAGCCGTTCTCCCTCGCGGACGCCGCCAGCTTCGTCGTGATGACCGAGCTTGCGATTCGGGACGCCCTGACGCTGGACCATCACTTCGCGGTGGCGGGTTTCGTGATGCTGCCGCATTCCCGCTGAGTTCCGGGTTAGCGAGCGTTCCGCCGGCTGGCTTACAGTCCCAGCACCAGCCTTAGCCCGTTCTCGACCTGCCTCATGAATCTCCGGGAAACCTGCCCGGTCCGGTCGGTGAGGTAGTTCTCGTCAATCGTCAACAACTGGGTGACGTTCGCGACCGAGTCCCTGGGGAGGCCCGTGCTCACAGCCTGTAGCAGCACGTTGCCCGGAGCGTCGAGGAGCCGCATGTTCGACGAGAGGGCCACGCCGATCACGGTTCTGAGCCTGCTCCGGTTGAATGCGTCCGCCTGGACGATGAGGACGGGACGCCGAAAGCCGGGTTCGGATTCGCGCGGCTCATCCAGGTCCGCCCACCACACTTCCCGGCGGGCGACTACCAATCTTCGGCTACCGAGCGTGCCTGCGCGCGGCGCGTGCCCGGATCGATTCCGCTCGGCGAGTCCGCGTAGACGGCATTCAGCCTTGCGGTGACGTCCGCGTCGCTGTGCTTCGCCACGTATTCCGCGACGGCGGTCGCGTAGAGTGCGCTTCGCGACACCTTGAGGCGCTTCGCGAGAGAATCGGCCGAGGCGAACAGGCGGTCCGGGAGGGAGATGGTGGTTTTCATACTGTAGTCATACCATGGTATGGCGAAGGGGTCAAGAGGAGGAGGGGAGGGACGGGCGTCATTGCCGCTACCCGCCGCAGTGTTATCGTACTGACCGACCAACCCCCACAATTCCCCACCGCCCAAGGAGATCACCGTGTCCGCCGACTCCAACGGCTCCTCCACGGGGAATCCGTCGGTCAAACGCTTCTTCGAGCGCCCGATTCTGAACAATCCCTACGAGTATCCCCGCCGACACTGGGAGCTTGACGCCGAGGGGCAACCGACCCACCGGATCCTCGACGGCCGCCGCCCTGCCGAGTTCATCACGCCGTTCCCGTCGGCGCAGCAGCAGGACTGCGCTATGTTGGTTGACTCGATCCCCGACTGCGCAGAAAGAAGCCATGAGCGGTTCACCCCAGCAGATCAGAGAGCGTCGATGGCCGCCGGTTCGTCTACCGGCGCCGCTTCGCCTCGGTAGGCGGGGCCCGGCGATGCTCTGTGTGAGAGCGCCGGGAAGGATCGAGAGCTTGCGCTACCGACGGGTTGGGAGCTGTGGTTGATGAGTCGCCACGAACGGCTGGTACGGACCATACTCCTCGGACGGTCGGACGCGAACATTCGCTTCAGCGACCTGCGCGCGCTGATGCGGTATCTTGGATTCCAGGAGCGCGTGCGCGGCAGCCACCACCTCTTCGACAAGGAAGGCATCGTAGAAATCGTCAACCTGCAGAGCCGCGGCGGACACGCCAAGCCTTATCACGTGAGCCAGGTTCGGCGGCTGATCCTCAAATACAAGCTGGGAGCAGACGACTGATGTACAAATACGAGATCATTCTCTACTGGAGCGACGAAGATCAGGCGTTCATCGCCGAGGCGCCCGAGCTGCCCGGATGCTTGGCGCATGGAGACGATCACGAGACCGCGTTGGGGAACATCAAGGATGCGATGCGGTTCTGGATCGACAGGGCCCGGGAGTTGGGACGGCCCGTGCCGGAACCCAAGGGCGAGCGCTTGATGCTGGCATGACTGGTCTCAGCTCAGACGGGACCGGGGGTCCGCCGGTGGACTACCGGAGGGCGCAGGGGAGCGAGCGGGTCATCGCGGCCCCAGCGCGCTACGCCGCTTGCCGGTGGGCATGATCGCCACTCCGTAGAGCAATTCCGCTTCGCTCACGGCCGTCAGATACATGTCCCGCGCATCGCGCTCGGCGATCCACGCCATGAGATCCCTGGGACCGGCGCGACGGCCGGTAGTGTTATCGTATTGGCCCAGCGACCCACGATTCCCCACCACCAGAGGAGATCACCGTGTCCGCCGACTCCAACGGCTCCTCCACGGGGAATTCCTCGGTCAGCCGCTTCTTCGAGCGCCCGATTCTGAACAACCCCTACGAGTATCCCCGCCGACACTGGGAGCTCGACTCCGAGGGGCAACCGACCCACCGGATCCTCGACGGCCGCCGCCCGGCGGAGTTCATCACGCCGTTCCCGGCAGCGCGGCAGCAGGACGGCGCCGGCCCCGCCCAGGCGCGGCTCAAGATCGACCCGCACGAGGAGCTCTCTACCGACGGCGAGCAGTACCTCACCGCGCGGATCAACACCGTCCGCCGCCACGTGGACCGGTGGCGCGACATACCGAACCCGAACGACTGGGGGGTGACGCCGACGACCGCGCGGCTGCTGCGGCACTGGCGGTCGCACAAGTTCAGCGGAATCCGCCCGTTCTTCTGCCAGGTGGAGGCGGCCGAGACCGCGATCTGGCTCACCGAGGTGGCCCCGAGGAGTCGTGCCAAGGCGATCGTGAACCTGCTACGCACCCTGGAAAAGGTCAGTGACGCCGCGAATCCGGGTCTCTCGCGCCTCGCGCTCAAGATGGCCACGGGCGCGGGGAAGACGACGGTCATGGCCATGCTGATCGCCTGGCAGACGATCAATGCCGTGAGACATCCGAACAGCCCGCAGTTCACGCGCGGGTTCCTTGTCGTGACCCCCGGAATCACCATCCGGGACCGGCTGAGGGTGCTCCAGCCCAACGACCCGGACGCGTACTATCGGAAGCGCGAGCTGATCCCGAGCGAGATGCTCCGCGACATCCACCAAGCCAAGATCGTGATCACCAACTACCACGCGTTCAAGCTGCGCGAGCGTGTGTCGCTGCCGAAGGGGAACAGGGCGCTGCTGACGGGCTCGACCGGGACCGCCCCCGAGACCCTGGAGACCGAGGGGCAGATGCTGCAGCGAGTGATGCCCGGGCTCATGGGCCAGAAGCGCGTCATGGTCTTCAACGACGAGGCCCACCATTGCTACCGCGAGAAGCCGGGGTCAGGCGAGGAGGAGGTCCTGAAGGGGGACGACAGGACGGAAGCCAGGCAGAACACGGAGGCAGCGCGGCTGTGGATTTCCGGGTTGGAGGCGGTGGCGCGCAGGCTTGACGTGAGCCGCGTGATGGACCTGTCCGCCACGCCCTTCTTCCTTCGGGGCTCGGGCTACGCCGAGGGAACGCTGTTCCCGTGGACGATGAGCGACTTCTCGCTCATGGACGCGATCGAGTGCGGAATCGTCAAGCTGCCGCGTGTGCCGGTGGCCGACAACATCCCCGGCAAGGACATGCCGATGTTCCGGAAGCTCTGGGAGCACATTCGGGACGACATGCCGAAGAAGGGACGGGGGAAGGCGGGCGAGCTCGATCCGCTGATGCTGCCGGTGCGCCTGCAGGCCGCTCTCGATGCGCTGTACGGGCACTACGAGAAGACGTTCCGGCTTTGGAAGGAGGCCGAGATCCCGGTGCCGCCGTGCTTCATCATCGTCTGCAACAACACGTCGTCCTCGAAGCTGGTGTACGAGTACGTTTCGGGCTTCCAGCGGCCGTCCGGGAACGGGAGGCGGGAGGTTCAGCATGGACGGCTGGCCCTGTTCCGCAATTTTGACGATCACGGGAACCGGCTCGCACGCCCCAGGACGCTGCTGATCGACAGCCTCCAGCTCGAGTCCGGCGACGCGCTGGCACCCGGGTTCCGCAAGATCGCCGCCGACGAGATCGACCGCTTTCGGCGGGAGCGAAGCGACCGCGGCGGACAAGGTAGCGACGCGAACGACATCACCGACCAGGAGCTGCTCCGCGAAGTGATGAACACCGTCGGAAAGCCGGGCACGCTCGGCGGTTCGATCCGCTGCGTGGTCTCGGTCTCGATGCTGACCGAGGGATGGGACGCGAACACCGTCACCCACGTGCTGGGCGTCCGGGCGTTCGGTACGCAGCTGCTGTGCGAGCAGGCTGTCGGGCGCGCGCTCCGGCGCCAGTCCTACGACCTCAACGAGGAGAACCTGTTCGACGTCGAGTACGCCGACGTGCTGGGCATCCCCTTCGACTTCACGGCGGAGCCGGTGGTCGCCCCGGCGAAGCCGCCCAGGGAGACCGTGCGGGTGCATGCGGTCCGACCGGAGAGGGACAAGTTGGAGATCCGTTTCCCGAGGGTGACCGGGTATCGTGTCGAGCCTCCCAACGATCGGCTGAAGGCTGACTTCAACGAGGATCATGTGCTGGAGCTGACGCCGGAGCTCGTGGGCTCGACGGAAGTGCGGAATTCGGGCATCGTCGGCGAGGCGGTGGAGCTGAACCTGAAGCACCGGGAGGGCACGCGGAGCAACCGGGTGCTGTATCACCTCGTCCAGCACCTCATCGACCGCAGGTGGCGGGACCCGGGCGAGGCGCCGCCGCTCCACCTCTTCGGACAGCTCAAGCGGATCTCGCAGGAGTGGCTGGACACCCGCCTGGTCTGTCGCGGCGGGACGTACCCGGCGCAGCTGCTCTATCGGCAGCTGGCCGACCGGGCCTGCGACCGGATCATGGCCGCGATCGTCAGGGCCGAGGCGGACGACGGGGTCGTGAAGGCGATCCTGAACCCGTACAACCCGGTCGGGACCACCGCCGACGTCGACTTCTACACGTCGAAGACTCTCCGCCACAGGACCGACCCGCGCCGCTCGCACCTCAACTGGGCGATCCTCGACAGCAGCTGGGAGGGTGAGTTCTGCCGCGTGGTCGAAGGGCACCCGAAGGTGTTGGCATACGTGAAGAACCACAACCTCGGGTTCGCCGTCCCCTATCGGCAGGGGATGGAGAACCGCAGCTACGTGCCGGACTTCATCGTGGCGGTGGACGACGGGAAGGGTGCGGACGACCCGCTGAACCTGGTGGTCGAGATCAAGGGGTTCCGGGGCGAGGACGCGAAGGACAAGAAGCTGACCATGGACAGCTTCTGGGTGCCCGGGGTGAACGCGCTGGGGACGTTCGGGCGCTGGGCGTTCGCGGAGTTCCGGGACGTGCTGGAGATGCGGCGCGACTTCGAGGATGCGCTGAAAATCCACCTCGACCACGTCATCAGGCTTCACTCCGGCGACCCGGCGGCGGTCGCAGCGGAGGGGGTTATCCGCATGGGCGGTTCCGACCCCGACGCTTGGGTTCCGCCGCGGAAGCGTCCATGGGAGATCTGGGGTTGATCGTCGTGGACACGTCGGTGTGGGTCGACCACCACAGACAGCCCGACCCGACGCTCGACATGCACGCGCGGAAGCGCACCGTCATGATGCACCCGCTCGTCCTCGGAGAGCTGGCCTGCGGAATGTTCTCAAGGCGGGACGAGCACTTGAAGGACTGGCGGTCCTTGCCGCGCGCTCCCGTGCACGATCATGATGAGGTCATCGACTGGATCGAATCCGAACGCCTGATGGGCCGCGGCATCGGGTTCGTCGACGCCCACCTGCTGTACGCGGCGCTGCGATTGCCCGGAATCCGCCTGTGGACCCGCGACAAGCGGCTGGAGGACCTCGCCCGGAGATTCGGCGTGGCGCATCCTCGAAACGACTGATGCCAAGCATCCTGACCCGAGGCCACACGAAGATTGGAGGCCAAGCCATGTCGAACGAGCCGCTCAGGACCCCTATCTGCCAACGTGGGGGGAGACGCGGGAGGGTAAAATGATTAGAGTAGGGCGAGTCAGAGAGTTGCACGATGGCAGGAGGAAAGGGAATGGACAGGACAGGGGCGCGCTCCCCCGCCGCGGCGGGGGAGCGCGC
>CAZTOF010000314.1:0-3098 GCA_964615515.1 uncultured Gemmatimonadaceae bacterium | reverse complement strand
CAGCGTACGCTGGCGTCTGGTTGGAGCCGGGCGGTTCAGAAGCTCCCGCTGCAAGTCAGTCGCGATCTTGATGCGTGCTGGCACTCCCACGAACCGCGGAGCATCGGCACGTCCGCACGCCCAGCGATGTGCTGATCGGGTAATACTGCCGGTCAGCATCCGCCTCGCCACCCCTCCCCACCACGCCTTCGAGGGTTCAGACACCTCTTCCGAGTGCCGCTCCCAGAAGCTCGCCAGAAGCCCCAGAGGCCCTGTTCGGCGTCGACGAAGAAGAGCCGCACCCACTCGAAAGTCATAGACGACTGACGCGAACTCGGGCTTCGTCAAGCCGTCAAGGACAACGCGGCGCTCAGGGACACGACGTACCCACGTCGCCGCGGCGAAGATTGCACAGGTAACGCCGAAAGCGGCTAGGAATGCGAAAGTGAGCGATACGCTCAGAACCCCGACGACGGTCCCCACGACGCGTCCGCTCGAGGAAGGCGGAGTGGTAGCGACCAAAGCGGGCGGAGGCGCCGCAAGGAGCGCGAGCAGTGGCCCGAGGATGAGAGCTAGTCCGCCCCACAGGACCACAACGGTGAGTACGAATGTGAAGATTCTCTCAACTCGTGACCAAGGTGGACTGGGGCGGCTGTACGCGACGGGAGCAGGGGGGGCAGGCATCACTGCGGGTTCGGGTTGGAGACACCGGTTGAGCGCTCCCATTGGGTCCAGGTTCGATCCAGCGCAGCAGGTTCCGGTCCTAGATTCACCCACCCGGTGACAGTGTCATTGTCGACCGATTCCACCTCTAGCCAGAGGGATCTCCGTCCCCACACGGAAACCTGTTTGACCCGGACCGCGCGCACTTCTCCACTCGCCGGAACCGTCGCGCCGTTCGGCTCTGCATCCCACACGAACGGGAACAAACGCCGACGATGAGGCTCTTCGTGGAGCGTGACTTCATGGCGAGCCCGCAGCGTTTCGTCGAGCACTTGGGCGCGGACCAGCGCTTCTCCAAGCTGCGCGAAAACGGGCGCCGACGGACAGATGGCGGCAGCAACCGCGACTGTCACCACGAGACCACGGACCGTCGAAGACATGGCCGTCTCCTCTGTTTTGCGCGAACCGATCGTCGCCAGCATGACGCCAGCGAACGCCACCAGTATCCGTCGGGTACCCCCGGACGGTCAACAGGGCTATAGCCGTGATGGCGGCGCGGCCATTGCCGGGGGCCAGACAGAGTGCCGTCCGGCGGGCGCCCGGAACCAGCCGCCTGCGCTGTGTCGAAGTGGTACACGATCTCCTCGAAGCGGTCGCGAGCGAAGGTGAAGAGGAAAACCAGCGGCTCTGTCCCGATGCAGTACAGGGCGTGCTCGGCCTTTGGGGGGGGATGAAGACGGCAGTTCCCGGACCGGTATCTTCGTCGGATGCTCTTACCACTCTGGCGGGTCGTACTCCTTGCGGCACTTGGCGCATACCCCCGCACGATGTTCGCGTTCGGGTCCTTCCGCTGTTCGATCAGTGGCGTGACCCGGTACTCCTTCGGCACGAACCGGCCGCAATCGCAGCACCGCATGTGCGCGGTTCGCTCGAAGCGTTGTAGCGCCGTCTGGTCGTCTTCGGCTGCAGCGGCTGTGGCCGTCGGGTGAAGGCCGGCGTCGCTCTGCATCGTTGGGGCGTTCTGGCGCATCAGCGTCGGCGACTCCCCGCTGCGCGTCTGGTCGAAACGCAACGGCGAGCTGCGCACGCTCAACCGGCTGCACAACGTGGCCGGCCACCCGCACCGCCTGTCGTCGGCGCTGCAAGGCTTCGAGATCCCCGAGATCGACCGGCCGGTCCACGCGGCGCCGCTGCGCGAGGGCGACGCGGTCATCGTCGCCAGCGACGGGCTTGACACGCTGAGCGCGGAAACCATCTCCGCAATCACCGCGATGGACACGAGCCTTCCGACCTCCAACCTGGCCTGGAGCCTGATCGAGGCGGTCATCGCCGCCGGCAGGAAGCGGCAGGACAACGCGACGGCCGCCTGCCTGCGGATACCCGAGGACACCGGCCGCGGATCCGGCACAATACACGCCGTCCGCGGCGCCGACGACTCGATGGTGACCATCGGCGGCAAGCCGCTCGACTGGAGAGCGTCACTCGCCGTGCGCAACCACAGCCCGACCGGCCCCGAATGGGGCTACAACGGCAGCGGACCGGCGCAACTGGCCCTGGCCATCCTGCTCGCACTGACGAACCGCGAGACCGCCGAACGGCGCTACCAGGAGTTCAAGGACGACGTGATCGCCCGCCTCGCCGACGAGGGGCGGCTCGCCAAGGTCGCGGAGTACCGGGCCCGGCTCCGGCAGCGGCAGATCCACCACGAGGCGACGGCGGCGCTGGCCGAGAGGGGGCTCAGCTCCAAGGAAGCGCTCGCGACCGCGAAGGCCGACATCGACGCGGCCCGGGCCGCGGTGGCGCAGGTCGAGGTGGAGATCGCCCGGACCCGGCTGCGGGCCCCGTTCGACGGCCTGCTGCTTGAAGGACACGCGGACTTCGGGGACTACCTCAAGAAGGGCGACCGCTTCGGGCGCATCATCGACCTCGACCCCATCCTCTTCGTCGGAAGCGTGACCGAGCGCTCCGTCGCCCGGCTTCGCGCCGGCCTGCCCGCGGTGGCGAGGAGCCTCGGGGGGGACGAGGTACGGGGGACCCTGCGCTACATCGCTCCCTCGGCGGACCCCGCCACGCGGACGTACCGGATCGAGGTCGAGGCCACGAACCCGGGCTACCGGATTCGCGAGGGCATCACCGCCGACATCGCCATCGAGATGGACACCCGGATGGCGCACTTCGTCACCCCCGCTCTCCTCAGCCTCGCCGACGACGGGACGATCGGGCTCAAGACGGTGGACGGGGAGAACCGGGTGCGCTTCCGGCCCGTCGACATCATCGAGGATACCCCGGACGGAATCTGGCTCGGGGGACTGCCCCGGGAGCTCCTGGTCATCACCGTCGGGCAGGAGTTCGTGGTCGCCGGCCAGGAGGTGAGACCGGTCGATCCGGACCGACCGGGCGACGCGCCGGGGAGGGACCGTCCCGCGTCCCCGGGCCGGCCCGGTCTCGAAATGCCG
>CAZTOF010000313.1:0-2877 GCA_964615515.1 uncultured Gemmatimonadaceae bacterium | reverse complement strand
GTTCTGGACGATGTTGCGGTGGGCGGCGCGGGAGATCCCGAGCAGCGTCTCGACGCCCCGGAGCGAGTCGCCCAGGAGAGCCACGTCCCCGGTCTGCAGCGCGACATCGGTGCCGCCCACCGCAACATCGTCCAGAACCTGGTGGGCGCCTTCGCGTACAACGTGGTCGGCATTCCGGTCGCGGCCGGCGTTCTCTACCCGTCTCTGGGACTGCTCCTCTCGCCGATGATCGCGGGCGCGGCCATGGCCTTCAGTTCGGTCACCGTGGTGGCCAACGCGAACCGGTTGCGGGGGTACGTACCCGGTTGATCGCCGGTTGTGCCGACGGTATCGTACACCCGGCACCCACAGCGTCGCCGGACGAATCGGACCTTCCGGCGCGACAGCCCCCGCGAGGCCTTGGCGACTTCCAACACGCACGGCACCGATACCCCGCTCATGCGACAGTGGCGGGAAGTGAAGTCCCGCCACCGTGACGCCCTCGTCTTCTTCCGCGTGGGGGACTTCTACGAGCTCTTCTGCGAGGACGCCGAAGAGGGCGCGCGACTCCTGGACCTGACCCTCACCTCCCGCAACAACGGCGCGGCCAGCAGCGTGCCCCTGGCCGGGGTGCCGGCCAAGGCCCTCGAGGACTACCTGGTCAAGCTGGTCGGGCTGGGCCGCAAGGTCGCGATCTGCGAACAGACCGAGGACCCGGCCGAGGCGAAGGGGATCGTGCGCAGGGAGGTCGTGGACACGGTCACCCCGGGCACCGTGGTCTCGGACGCGCTCCTGGAGGCGGAGCGCCACAACTTCCTCGTGGCGCTGGTCCCGGGCGGCGAAGCACTGGGACTCGCCGCGCTGGATGTGTCGACCGGCGAACTCGTCGTAGTGGAGACCGGGCCTTCCGGGGTGGCGGACGAACTCGAGCGCCTGGAGCCGAGCGAACTCCTGCTGCCCGAGTCCGCGGCCGAACTCGCCGCCGGAGAGACGGACGCGGTGCGCAGCATCCGGCCGGACTGGCTCTTCGACCCCGGAATCGCCCGGGACGAGCTCGAGAGGCGGTACCGGGTGCGGTCGCTCGACGGCTTCGGCTTCGAAGACCGGGACGAGCTGCTGGTGCGCGCGGCCGGAGCGCTCGTCGCCTACGCGGAAGAGATCCGGCCCGGGTCGGCGGAGCACGTGCGCGCCCCCCGGATCCAGCGTCCCGAGTCGGTCATGACGCTGGACACGATGACGCGGCGCAACCTGGAACTGGTCGAGCCCCTGCGCCCCTACGACGGCGACGCCTCCCTCCTCTCGGTGCTGGACGCCACCGTCACGCCCATGGGCGCCCGCCTGCTGCGCGTCTGGCTGCTCAATCCCCTGCTGGACGCCGACGAGATCAGGGGCCGCCTTGCGGGTGTCGCGGAGCTCTTCGAGTCGCCGGATACGCGCGCCGCCGTGCGCACGGCGCTCCGGCCCATCCGCGACCTCGACCGCCTGGGCACCAAGATCGGATCCGGGCGCGCCACGCCCCGGGAGGTGCTGGCGCTGGGCAAATCGATCCGCGAGCTGCCGGATTTGGCGAGCGCCGGCGAGGGGCTCGAGAGCGAGGTGCTGGCGGGCTTGTTCGGCGGGCTCGACACACTCGAAGACGTGGAGGCGCGGATCGCCGAGGCCATCGCCGGGGACGCGCCCGCCGTTCTGGCCGACGGCGACGTCATCCGGGAGGGTTTCAGCGGGGAACTCGACGAACTCCGGGCACTGCGGGACGGGGCGCGCGACTTCATCGCCCGGCTGCAGGCCAGGGAGCGGGAACGGACGGGCATAGCCTCGCTGAAGGTCGGGTTCAACAAGGTCTTCGGCTACTACCTGGAGGTCACCCGCGCGAACCTCTCGCGCGTACCGGAGGACTTCATCCGCAAGCAGACGCTGGCCAACGCGGAGCGGTACTTCACGCTGGAGCTCAAGGAGTGGGAGGAGAAGGTCTTCGACGCCGAGGACCGGATTTCCCGCCTGGAGCAGACGCTCTTCCTGCGCGTGCGCGCCGAGCTGGCCTTCGCCGTGCCCCGCATCCAGGAGGCCGGCCGCAGGATCGCCGCGCTGGATGTGATCGCCGCGCTGGCCGAGGTGGCCGAACGGCGCGGGTACGCCAGGCCCGACATCACCACGGGGTTCGACCTGCGCATCGTGGCGGGGAGGCACCCGGTGGTGGAGACCATGATGCCGCGCGAGGACTTCATTCCCAACGACCTGGCCCTCGACGGGGACGGGCGCATCGTGATCCTCACGGGCCCCAACATGGCCGGCAAGAGCACGGTGCTGAGGCAGGTCGGCCTGATCCAGCTCATGGCCCAGGCCGGGTCGTTCGTGCCCGCGGCGAGCGCCCGGCTCGGGGTTTGCGACCGCGTCTTCACCCGGGTGGGCGCCTCGGACAGTCTGGCCCGCGGCCAGTCCACCTTCATGGTCGAGATGAACGAGACGGCCGCGATCGTGCACGGGGCCGGCGACCGGAGCCTCGTGCTGCTGGACGAAATCGGGCGCGGCACCTCCACCTACGACGGGGTCTCCATCGCGTGGGCCGTCACCGAACACCTGCACGACCGCCTGGGGGCGAAGGCGATCTTCGCCACGCACTACCACGAGCTCACGCAGCTCGGCGACCAGCTGCCCGGGGTGAGGAACCTGAACGTGGCCGTGCGGGAGGCGGGCGAGGAGATCGTCTTCCTGCGGCGCCTGGAGGAGGGAGGAGCGGACCGGTCCTACGGCATCCAGGTGGCGCGCCTGGCGGGCTTCCCACGGGCACTGATCGAGCGCGCGAAGGAACTTCTGGCCGAGTTGGAGGGAACACATTCGGGGGGAGGCGGTGGTCTGGGCCGGAAGGGAGGCGGGCCGGGTGCGGCGGCGTCAGGTTTG
>CAZTOF010000312.1:0-14492 GCA_964615515.1 uncultured Gemmatimonadaceae bacterium | reverse complement strand
GCTCGACTCCCGCACGCCGGTCTCACGGGCGCGCCCCACCGAGGGCGCACCGAGGTGGACGACATGCGTCGGAATCGGTGGACGGCATGCTTCGGAATCAGTGGACGACATGCGTCGGAATCAGCAGCGTCTCGTCCATGCACACCACCGGGAAGTTCGAATCGTACGGACGCTGGGGTCGACCCAAGCACTTCGGCTCTCTCGCAGTGCGATGGCGTCCACTCGTCCGCGCTTGGCTTGAGATTGTCGGTCGACGGTCGGTCCCTTCGCTGACCACTTGGTGATGGCCCGGTGTTCGCGTTGGTGGAGTACCGACACCCCAAAGGAGGACCCAGATGGACACCCGACACGAGAACACGGCCCGCGCTGCGATCCGCCACGCATCGCACCGATTGCAAGAAGCCGGATACCACGCCACCTTCCCGCCCGACATCCCCGCCCGGGTGATCGGCGAACTGGTCCTCGCCCGCGAGGCGCTCACGACCGCCCAAGACGCGGTGGCCCGGTGGATCGACCAAGAGGCCGACCGGGCGGTACACATGGGAGGGCTTGTCCCGGACGTGCACCCATCCAACAGAGGAGATCAACGATGATCGCACGAGACCTTACGGCAGTCCTGTTCACCGCCGTGCTCATGGGCTGTAACGGCACCGAGCCACCGGAGCCAACACCCGAAGGGGTGACAGGCGCGTACATCGGAACGATTGCCGCCGCCGACTTGGCCCTCGACACCTCGACGGCTTCCGCCAGCCTCCACGTCACGGTGGAGGAGTCCGGAGTTCGCGCACGGCCTGTGGATTCTCTGGGGCGACACGAGCACGCCGACCGACCCTTGGGAGGCTGTTGCGACTGGCGTCTACATAGGACCGCGAATGGTCGTCGAGTACAGCCACCCCGTCAAAGGAAGGTGTCAGTTGAACGGACCCGTCAGCGAGGCGAACAAGTTCGAGCCGGTACGGAGATGCGCCGACGCGTGGGACGAACCCGACACGCTGGACCTGGACTTCTTCCCCATGTGGCGCGGACTGGTCGTCAGGCCGGAGTACACGGAGGCAAACCACCCGGACGGCGCGTACGACAGCTCGGATTTCGGCTCGGTCCCAAGCGGCACGGAGGATACGATCATCGCTGGACTGCCATCGAAGGGCGACAGTGTGTACACGCCGTACTCCTGCCTACTCAAGCCCAAGGACGGCTCGGGCACCGACATCGAACACCTGGTTGCGAAGCGGGAGGCCCACTACTCCGGTAGGCTCACCACGGCACAGCGCAGGGAGTTTGGCAAGTATCTCGTGAACCTGACCATCGCGGATCCGGCTGTGAACCGGGACAAGGGATCGCACGACACTTGGCAGCCGGAACGGAACAGGGGCTGGATGGCGGAGCGAATCATACGGGCCAAGCAGAAGTACCATCTGTCCGTGGACTACATGGAGCGTCGCGTTCTGGCCATCATGCTCGAACAAGACCCGTCGCGTGAAGTCACGTGTCCATGACGCCCGCACCCGCCCGTCCAGCGCCGATTCAGGTGTCCGACTCGGACAGGCTCCAAGTGGGATCGTCCTGACCGCCGAAATCGAGGGTGTGGAGGTCCGGCACCGCTTCCAGTGTGCGGCGACGAGGTGTCCGACCTCCTCTGGCGTCACCCAGGTCTTGGCGGCCACTTGGGCAAATGCTTGACCGGGTGCGCGTCATGGCCTTCGAGGAGCCCCTGCGTAAAGGTGCGAGATCCAAGCTACGACAGAGGAGACGGCCTCCAAGAGTCGTTCATGGCCGGCCACTGGCGGAACGCTTCCGCTCTACCGATCCGGCGGGCCACCCCGCCCACGCGGCTGAGGGCGACCGCACACGATACGGCCGAGATCGACCTCGCATGGACAACCCCGGGCTTCGACGGCGGCGCTCCGATCACCGGATACCGCATCGAGGTGTCGGAAGACGAGGGAAGCAACTGGACGGATCTGGTCGCCAACACGCGGGCCACCGACGGCGAGTATTCTCACACGGGCCTGGATCCGGCGAGCACGCGTCACTACCGGGTCTCGGCGATCAACGAAATCGGCATGAGCGTTGCGTCCAATGTGGCGAACGCCACGACCGACGCGACCGCGCCCCATCCGCCCACCAACCTCGTGGCGACGGCGAGTTCGCCTATGCAGATCGACTTGGTCTGGGCGGCTCCCAAGTACGATCGCGGCGCTCCCGTGACCAGCTACCGGATCGAGGTTCCCGAGGATACCTCCACCTGGGCTGACCTCGAGACCTCGACCGGTTCTGCAGCCACGGCCGACTCGCATGTCGGCTTGCAGCCGGGAAGCACACGGCACTACCGCGTATTGGCGATCAATATCGTGGGTGTGAGCGACGCATCGGAGACCGTATCCGCCACCACCGACGATCCCGTCGAACGCGCGGGGCGTGTCAACGAGGCCATTCTGCCGCACTTCGCGGCGGCGGCGACCAGTAGCACGCTGCGGGCGATTTCGGCGAGGATCGAAGCCGTCGCGGCACGCAACCCCGTGCCGAGCCAGCTCAGAGCGGCCGGACTCGCTTCGCTGGTGAGCAATCTGCAGGGCGATCGCGGCGTGAATGCGGCCCGGTTGCTACAACGGGGCGTCCTTCGTGATGCCGCTCGGGGAAGGTGCCCAACAGCACCAGGCCGGCGAGGGACTCGGGGGCCGCCACCTGGGGCAACGCGGAGTACGGGCGAACCGGGAGGGCGCGATGCTGAGCCTCCAACTCGGCGCCGACATGCGCGTGCACCGCGACTTCCTCGCGGGTATGTCCGCGAGCCGTTCGTCGGGCGACTACGACTTCACCGATGTCACCGGTGCGCGGCAGGTCGAGGGGACATACGAGGCGCGCATGAACAGCGTGAACCCCTACGTCGCGTGGCTGCCGGGCCGGACGGGTGTGGCCGTGTGGGCCGTGGGGAGCTTCGGCTGGGGCGATGTGGCGGTCGACGACGGGTTCGCAGGCAGGCGTGAGGGTGATCTGCGCTCGACGGCGGGTGCAGTGGGAGCCAGCCGCATCCTGGTGGCGAACGGCGCCTCGGCGCTGCGGGTACGCGCCGAGGGCTGGCTGTCGCGGGTCGAGGTCAACGAGGCCGAGGGGATGGACTCGCTGACCCTGGACATGGAGCGGGCGCGGTTCGCGCTGGAGTGGTCCCAGGTGCACAAGTTCCGCTCCGGAGACGAAGTCACGGTCCTGCTGGAAGGCGGGGCGCGCTTCGGAGACGGTGAGGGCACCGACGGCGCCGGCATGGAGTTCGGTGGCGGCCTGCGGTACGCCAGCCCGACCTCCGGCCTGACCATGGAGGGCCACGGCAGACTGCTGGCGACGGGCGACAGCGGCTACGAGGAGTGGGGCGTGAGAGGGCTAATCCAGATCGATCCGCAGGCGGCGGCCGGCCTCTCCATGAAGCTGGTGCCGACCTGGGGCGAGCCGGCAAGCGGCGTGCGGGAGTTGTGGGAGCGCGGCGTGAGCGACAGGCTGGGCGCGGCGGCCGACATGCGGAAGGCGCGGCTCAACGCGGAGCTCGAATACGGGCTGGCCGACTTCCACGGAACTCCCTACGGCCGGGTCTACCTCGTGGACGGCGGCACCCGGGCCTTCGGGACCGGAATGCGGTACGAGGTCTCCGGGGTACTCGGCCTGCTCATCGAGGGCACGCGCACCCGGGGGGTCGACGCTCCGGCGCGCCACGGACTCGCCCTGAGAGGCAACTGGCGGTTCTGATGCGGCCGGGCGACCGCACCGTCACACCGGCCTCGAGGCGAGGGGCATACGACATTGCCTCTCTGGCCGCTGGCCCCACTGCTGCTGCCCCGAGCAGAACGCGGATTGCCCCTTGGCCCTGGGGCCCGCCGCTCTCAACCGATTGTCATAGCCCCATGGCCAACAAGAGCTCTCCGGCAATCCACCCCCGGGAAAAGGACACGGTCGAGACGCATCGCGCTGAAGATCCGCTGGATGCCGTGATGTTCCCGGTGCGCGAGGTCGCCTTGTTTGCGGAACCGGAACCGGGGGGACGGCTTGCCCCGGTTCCGGGAAGCAAGGCGATCCTCAACGAGAGGTCGGGGGATGTCGTCGCGATCGTCGGCGCCCGCTACCAGTTGTTTCACAACCGCACGGCGCTCGAACTCGGCGTCAGGGGATGTGTGGCGGCCTTCCCCGAGACATCCCCGGCCGCGTGGAAGGTCACCAGGGTCCAAGCCCCAGGAACGGGTGCGTCATGCGTTCTCGATCTCCCGCTACCGGCCGGAGGCCAACCCGCTCGTCTACGACTGGGGGTTCCCTCGGGGTCGTACCGAGCGATACGAGCCGTTCTTCCAGATGGTGAACGGCTACAACGGACGGACCGCCTTTTCGCTTCGGTTTGGCGTCTATCGGTTGGTCTGCAGGAATGGATTGATCGTCCAGGACTCGATCAGGCTCACCAGTGTGGCCCACGACCACAGGGCGATGGTGGCCTCGATCGAGACGGCCATGAAGGCGGCCGATTTCAGGCGGCAGGCAGACCGGCTCAAGGCTGAGTTCGGCCGACTGTGGCGGGTCCTGGTCCCTCGCGAGCAGTTCGGCCCCGTCATCCATGCGGTACTCGGGATTCGGGGGCCCGTTCGCATGGACGAGAGAGCGCACCGCGCTTGGGGGAAGCTCCAGCGCGTCGTCAATGAGAATAGCGACCACTATGTGGCAGAGCTCGGATCCACCGCGTACGCCCTCATGGCTGTGCTCACGGATCTGGCGACACGCCCGCCGGGTGAACGGCCCTTCCTTTTTCGGCAGCGCCACAGCCTGCAGCGGCTTGCGGGTCTGTGGGCGGGCGATTTCGTCAGGAAGGCCGACGAGCCCGGGTTCGACCTCGCAGAGTACATCCGGGATCTGACCGCCAACGAGAGGTCGGGATGAGCCGGGCAGCGTTCACTACTGTGTCACCCCAACCCAAGCGAGAGCATCCCGGGCATACATCGCCGTGAGCTCGGTGCGGGTGAGGCCCTCGGCTTCCGCTTCCATCCCAGGCCCTCCGGAGTAGAGCCCGATGGTGACGGTCCGTGAGCTCCGCTGCAACGTCCATCTCTGCGATCACCAAGCTCGAGAGCGGCGCGCGGGTTTCACGCGGCTGGGCGGTAGAAAGTGCCGGCTCGCTCCCGGCGGCATTTGCCGTAGCGCCCGCGCCATGTCGTGGACGGGCCAGGAAGATGCCGGGCGCCAGTGAAGGGGGGCGAGGACGTGAATTCCCGCATCGGTGAGGCACCTGCTGAACTCCTCTCGCAGCACTGCGATCGGTGCTGCGCAGAATGAAGCCCACGACCTCGGCCGGCGTGTATACGATCCCCAACCGTTCCGCCTGCCGCTTGAGCGCCACACGGAAGAAGTGCTCGTAGAGCTCCTTCAGTACCTGCTGGCGGGCGGCGCTGTTGTGCTCTCGTAGAACGGGGCCGTGTCGCGGATCTCGTTCTCGAGGCCGAACTCGCCGAAATCGCTCCGGAGACTGTCGAGGGGCGGTCGCGATGGAGTTGCCGCTCGCGATGTCGTATCCCTCGAAGAGCGCGCCTCGAAGACGGGCAGGGTCAGGATGTGCTGAGCGATCATGTCGATGGCCGCGTCCTCCGTCACCGACTCGTTGTTCCTCGTGGAACCCACCGACGATCTACACCGTGTTCGGCGACCTGATCGCGTTCATGCTGGACCTGGAACCCCCGACTCGGAGGGCGGGGCCAGGCCACCAACCTGCCGGGATCGAGGTGGAGTATGTCCGTTCTTCTCCCTTGGGCGAGGCTTCGGAGTGGGGCTCCGGCGCCTCGCGGATTCGTGCGGGTCAAGCTCCTGGAGGTTGGGGTAGTCGCCGGCGCCAAGGATGGAAGGTCCACGAACCAATTTGAGGCGATCCGTTCCAGGTCTCTATCGCCGCCGCCGCTTCAGCTTCTTCACCCCGACCCCCAGTGGCGCGCGCATCTTCTCGTAGAGCATGAAGAGATGTTCGGCACGTTCGCGCTCCGAAGTGAAGCCCCGGCTGCGGTAGAGCCGATCCACGGTGCGGTCGAGCGCCTGGTGGGCGCGTCGGAGACCGGGCGGCATGAGGTCGGGGTCGTAGAGGTCTGCCAGGGTCGCGTTAAGATGGGCCGCGCGAGCGTCGAGAACGGCCTGCGCCAGAGACTCGAGCTTGTCGTTGTTGGCCCAGCGGGTGGGCGTCGGAAAGGTGTTGTAGACGACGCCAACCGAGTACATGTAATCGCTCTTCATCCGTCCCGTCACGGTTCGCATCCATGCCATGTGCATGGCGGAGGTCAAGAGTCCGAACTCGCCGAGGGTCGCGTCGGGGAGGATTCGCAGCTTCTGGTTTGCCACGACACTCGGGCTCAGCCATCCGATGGGGACGTATTCGCGGCGCTCCGAACTTGTGTTTGGGATAACGAGATAGTCGGCGCCGAGACGTTCATCCACGCCCACCAGAGTCGGAAAGTCCGCCATGCGCCGTGTACTCGGGCGTGGACTCTCTGCACGATAAGTTCGGACGCGAGCAACTCTGGCCGCGACCATCGGCAGACGCTTCAGTTTGGACGGCTCGATGTCCCGCAGGTAGAGTATCCACCGGTGAAAGCCATTGATGAACTCATCTCCACCGATGTACTTCCTGAAGAAGGGAGCAGCCGAAGGCTCGGCTTCGAGAAAAGCATCCCGTTCGGCTCCCCGGAACGTCAGTATTCCATTGTCGATCATCTGGACGCCAGTTTTCAGCCGCCGCAGTCCATTGATCGGCCTGCTCGCCTTTCGCACCGTCAGATGCGGGTCCGCCAGCCCGCCGGCGTCGAACAGATAGGGTGAGAGCACGGCGTGCCGGGTTTCGTCGGGATCGCCTTTGATGTCTGGATAGCTGAACAGGCGCTTCCTGCCGGGGACTGACTCGCGGCCGTCGAGGCCGATGATGACGACGTGGACATGCGCCTTCCCTCGCGCGTCCGATCCCCACGCGAAGGTCCGATGCGCGAAGGCTATCTCCAGTTCGCACCGGTCGAAGAGGACCGGCCAGAGCTGAGCCACCTGCTCACCCTGGGTGATCGAATTGGTGGCCACGAAGCCGATCCGGATGCCCGTGCTCTTGGCGTATTCACCCGCCTTGATGAACCACGCGGTCACGTAGTCGAGCGTGCCACCCGTCCCGCCGAGGGCGGCGATCCTTCGCACCTGCGCGCGTTGGGCTGGGCTCTGGAACTTCGCACCGCCAAAGGGCGGATTGCCGAACACGAAGGAGCATTCTTCCGGGCTCAGCAGATCAGACCAGTCGGTCTCCAGCGCTTCCCCGTGGGTGATGTGGGGCGATGTCTCCAGCGGAATCCGCGTGTACGTCTGGCCGAACTCGAGGCTCAGCCGGTTGTTCATGATGTGGTCCATCATCCACAGGGCGGTCTCGGCGATGCGGGCCGGGAACTCGCCCAGCTCGATCCCGTAGAACTGGTCCACGTCCACGACCGACAGGGTCTCCGCAAGCGCGTCGAGCTGCCTTTCGGGATGGATCTCCTTCAGGATCTCGATCTCCAGCTCCCTCAACTCGCGGTAGGCGATGATGAGGAAGTTGCCGCACCCGCACGCCGGGTCGAAGAAGGTCATCCGGCCGAGCTTCTCCTGGAAGCGGCGCAGATCGGCGCGGCGGCGGCTGTCCTTGCGGAGCCTGAGGCGCGCGAACTCCGCCCGCAGGTCATCCAGAAAGAGTGGCCCGATCACCTTGAGGATGTTCTTCTCGGTCGTGTAGTGCGCCCCCTGCTTGCGACGCTCCGCCGGATCCATGACCGACTGGAAGAGCGCGCCGAAGATGGCCGGCGAGATGCTCGACCAGTCGAAGCGGCAGGCGTCGAGCAGTTTCTCGCGCATGGACGCGTCGAACGCGGGGATGCGCAGCGGCCCGTCGAACAGGTCTCCGTTGACGTATGGAAACCGGGCCAGCTCCTCGTCGAGCGTCGCGGTGCGGTCGCCCTCCGTCGTATTGAGGACCTGGAACAGTTGCGCCAGTATCGGCCCGAGGTCGGTGCCGTCCGGGCGGGTGCGGGACTCGAGGAAGTCGTACAGGATGTCCCTCGGCTCGAAGATGCCAGTGTCGTCGGCGAACAGGCAGAACACGATCCGCACCAGATAACGCTCCAGATCGTGGCCTCGGTAGCCTGCAGCGTCGAGCGCGTCGTGGAGCCGCCCGACGAGTTCCGCCGCCTCGATGTTGACGGGGTCCTGGTCTCGGAATGTCCGGCGCTGGACGCCAAGGATGAAACCGAACTTCTCGATGTGGCTGGGCAGGTCTGCCAAGGAGAAGGAAACGGTCTCCCGCTCGTCCAGATCGTGAAGCCCGAAGGTTTGGAAATCACTGACGAGGATGTAACGTGGGCGGTCGTGTTCCGGCAGCGCGTCGAAATACTCCCCGGCCTGGCCGTACGCGGCCTCGAGGTCGCGGCCGGCACTCTTCTGCTCCACGAGCAGGACGCCCGGCCAGAAGAGGTCGATGAACCCGAAGCGGTTGTCGAGCTTCGCGACATGCTCTTCGTACCGCGCCACGCTACGGCGGCGAACGCCGAAGACCTCGAAGAAGTCGTTGTAGAAGCTCTGCGTCTCGCCCTTCTCGTACGCCGCATCCCGCCATTCCTCGGCGAAGGACGCGGCGCGAACACGAACCTCGTTCCATGAGAGGCGCATCCGGCTACTTCTCCACGGCGTAGATCACAGCCCGACTCGCAAAGGGGCTACCGCCGGACGGCACCACGAACCCCGAGGTCTTCCCGGCCATCCGCGCGCTACCGCCGCCGCCGGCCGGATCTCTCGAAGGCGTCCAGATCCCTGCGTATGGCCCGCCGCATCCACTCGGCCGGGCTCATCCCCTCCTTCCGTGCGACCTCGGTGATCCTCTCGAGAGACCCTTCGGGCAACCGGAGACTGTACGATTCGGGAAAGTATCCTCGCTTCATGTTTTCGCTGACCTTTCCGTTGTCGTGGTGGGAACACTGGGCACCGAAGCTAGAGTTGCGGTGGGTGGGGCGGCAAGAAGAACCCCTGAGTCGTCTGTGGTAGTACACTGGCCCGCAGGTGCGGTGCGGGCCGGGTAGAACATATGGAAGGGCCGGCCCCTGCCGGCTTACCGTGGGTTGGCGCCGACGGTGAGCGGAGGTGCCAGAGCCACATGCGACGCTTGAGGTCGCAACCGGAACAGGAGGCCGGCCCTATGAAGAAGAAGACCAAGGTGTACGTCGGGATGGATGTCCACAAGGACAGCGTGATGATCGCAGTGCTTCCGGAGGGAGCGCGGGAGCCGACGCTGGCGAGGCGGCTGTCGCACGATCCGCGGGGGATCAGGCGGTTGCTGGACCGGCTGGCCGGAGAGCATGAGGTGCGCGCTTGCTACGAGGCGAGCGGCGCGGGCTACGTGCTGGAGCGGGAGATCCGGAGCTGGGGCCACGAGTGCGAGATCGTGGCTCCGTCGCTGATTCCCCAGCGTCCGGGAGCGCGGCGCAAGCACGACCGCAAGGACGCCGAGGAACTGGCCCGGCTGTACCGGGCGGGAGAGCTCGTGACGATCCGGATACCCTCGGAGCGGGAGGAGCGGGTGCGCGACCTGGTGCGCTGCCGGGAGACGTTTCAGCGAGAGGCCCTGAAGTCACGCCACTACATCCTGAAGTTCCTGGCGCGGCGGGGTCTGGTCTACCGCGAAAGCCGGAACTGGACGGGCAGGCACTTCGCGTGGCTGCGGGCGATCCGGCGGGACGAGCTGCTGGAGGCGGAGGACCACAGGGCCTTCAGCGAGTATCTGGCGCTGCTGGACTACAAGCTGGACCGCCGCGACGAGTTGGACCGCGACATCGAGGCGCTGGCGCTGGAGCCGGCCTACCGGGAGGCGGTGGGCCGCCTGTGCTGCCTCAAGGGGATTTCGACCCGGTCGGCGATGGTGCTGGTCACGGAGATCGGCGACTTCCGCCGCTTCGAGCATCCGGGCAAGCTGATGGCCTACGTCGGGCTGGTGCCGACGGAACATTCGAGCGGAGGGAGCCGACGGCAGGGCTCGATCACGAAGGCGGGCAACAGCCGCGTCCGTCACGTGCTGGTGCAGGCGGCGTGGAACTACCGCTACCCGCCTCGGCAAGGCGCGGTGCTGAAGCGTCGTCAGCAGGGCCAGCCGCCGGATGCGGTCGCCCACAGCTGGAAGGCGCAGCACCGGCTTCACCAGGTCTACAAGCGGCTGGCGTTCCGGAAGAACAGCAAGATCGCGGCGGTGGCGGTGGCGCGGGAGCTGGCCGGGTTCGTGTGGGCGCTCATGCAGGAGGGTGCGGCGGAGATCGACGCAGGGCGGGAGGCCGCCTGAGACCATAGACGAGGAACCGAAACCGAAATGCTGTAGGAAGAGGTCGTCAAGGCACGGCAGGAGAACGCTCGCCCCTATGTGGCCGGTGCCGGCGACGGACCCGAGACCCACGCGAAGTAGATCGAGCCAGCTCCCGACGAATCCGAAATTCTTGCCGCTCTGGCCGGGCCAACCGGCGCATATCAGGAGGATTCACCGTCGAAGCGAACCTCGGACGACCTCTTCCCTCGGTTTACTCAGAACAACGAGAACCCTCAACCTTGACAGAGGGCCCTTCCATATCAGGGGGGACGTACCGGCAACGGCCTCTCCAGGCACCACACGAAGTCCGACACGTCGTTCCGGTCCGAGCGGGGGATTGAACCGCGCCACAGGATCGCTCAGGACGCCTCGAGACCCCCCGGACGGGCTTCGGGTAGGGCCCGCCGCGAGATCCGCGCAGAGCCGCCCGGGGAGCGGGGCTAGAAAAGGGGGGGGAGGTCGTCGGGGTCCCGCTCATTCCAGATGCGACGGGTATTCTTGAAGCTGAGCCCCGCCACTACCGCTCCGACCACGTCGCAGGCGGAGCCCCCCTCGGCACAGCACTTCTCGCCCGCAGGCTCGTCGTTGCGAGTCGGTTTCAAGCGAAACCGGTCGCAGAGGTCCCGAATCGCTTCGCAAATCATCGCGTCGCGCGCATACATCCGGGGCCCTGCCTTCTGTGCCTTGGGGGCGCGATTCCGGCCCAGAAAACGCCGGCGAGTCCACTTCACCAGGCGAGGCGAGATCGGCTCTTGTGGTTGCCCGAGACGCCTGAGATGCTCGTATGCAATTTGCCACACCGCATCCCAAGCTACTCCGGGCGGCACGTTTCCTTTGCCCGGCTCCCATTTGGCCCTCGAGCAATCAATGAGGAACTCGACAGCGGCATTGGCTCGGTCAGGGTCCTTTTCCCTCGTGTCCCAATAGGCTAGGGCGATGAGGTCGGCGATCCCGGCGGTTCCGTAGTCGTCTGGATCGGTTATGCCCCCGACAAAGCGACTAATCAGGTACTTGACCCCCTCTTCGTCGCGGAAGAAGGGGGTGATCCCGGCGATTCTGTAGTCGTCCGGGTCGGTTATGCCCCCGAGAAAGCGACTAATCAGGTCCTCGACCTCCTCTTCGTCGCAGAGGTAGGTCTCGGCTCCTGTGTTCCCGTGCTCACGCGTCACGTACTCGACCAGCTCGTCGAACTTCTTCTGGGTCATCTCAGCCATCGTGGCTCCCGTCCGCCACGTAGGCCGACCAGTCGGCCATGACTGAGCGGCGACGCTCGAACATCGACCCCCGCGCGTAAGCTGCCTCGACGGGGTTCCGCACGGTGTGGGCCAGCGCCCGCTCGGCGACCTCGCGGTCAACCCCGGTGTCACCGCACCAGACCCGGAAGCTGGACCGGAAGCCATGCGACACGGCGTTGATCCCGAGCTCGCGAAGCAGCTTCGTGTACGTGACGTTGGCGGCCGTCTTGCCCCTCATCGACGGGAAGACCAGTCCGTTGCGATTGCGGATCTCGTGAGCTTCTCCGAGTATCTCCAGCGCGCGCGCCGATAGCGGAACCCGGTGCGGCTTCCGTGCCTTCATGCGCTCCGCCGGAACCGTCCAGGTGGCCGTATCGAAGTCGACTTCCTTCCACTTCGCCAACCGAACTTCGCCCGGCCTGGAGGCGGTCAGGACCATGAACTCGATCGCCAGCTTCGTTCCGGGCCACGCCTGTGAGGCCCGCACCTTGCGAAGCGCCTCCGCCACCTCGCCGTGGGGAAGGGACCGGAAGTGTACCTTCGGGCCCCTGCTCTTCGGCAACGCCGCCCCGATGGCTTCCCCGGCCGGGTTGTCCTGCCGGTGGCCTTTCGCGATCGCGTACTTCATCACGGCACCGATCCGCTGGCGAATCCGCATCGCCGTCTCGGCCTTCTCGAACCAGAGGCCGTTGGCGAGCAAGATGTCCAGCACGTCGGAGGACGTGATCCGGTTGACGGGTGTGGACCCGATGTGGGGGTAGACGTAGGTGGCGAGGGAGTTCCGCCACTGGCGCTCGTTGACGTGTCCCTTCCAGTTTCTGGCATGGATGGCGATCACCTTCTCAGCGAGATCGGCGAACGTCGGGACCCGTCCCCCCTCGGACAATCGGGGGTCCCGGCCCTGCCGGCTCAGCTTTCGGTACTCGAACGCCTTGCGTCTCGCTTCGGCGAGCGTGGTGTACGGATACCCCCCGAGTCCCAGATCAATTCGCTTGCCGCGGACGGTGCCTCGCCACTTCCATTGGCGGGACCCGCCAGGCCAGACCCGCAACAGCAGTCCGTGCTCGTCGTAGTAGATGTCAGCCCTCGGTTTTCCGCTGCAAGTCAGCTTCCCGCTGTGCTTTACGGTTCGCACGAAGGCGGCGGTCAATCGCTTCGGCATGGGTTATATTCCCTGTCTCGATTTAGAACGATGTGGGCCATATTGGGGTGTGCCGGAGCATTTCCCCGTCCTTGCTTCGGGCGATGCGGGCCATTTCGGGGTGCGCTGGCGGCCCTCGTTTTGGCCCACGCCCACCTCAAGAATAAACGGGAACGTCCGGGAACAGCAAGGGCCAACCGGGAACGCGAAACAGTGATTCTGCGGGGGCTTAGGGGGCGAGGCGGGAATAGTTGCGGCAGGCCGGGAACGCCCGGGAACGGCGGGACCTTGACACACGCCCCCGCCAACCTCGCCAACCGCCGGATTGTCTTATCTTCCACGCATGGAAACGCGAATCGCGGGCGATGGCGGCTTGAGGTGCACGGGTGCGGGGACCCGGTGTGGCGGCACGTTGTGGACAACGGCGGCGGAAACCCGGGTCGTGGTTCAGGCGCTTGTCGCCGCTCTGCTGCTGGCGGGCCCCGTCCGGGCCCAGGAGGTCACGGACTCCGTACCCCCCTTGGACCCGGTGGTGCTCGGCGACTCGGCCGAGGCGGAGGACTCGGCGTCGGCCCGCCCCAGCCCCGGCGGCGCCTTCCTGCGCGGTGCGCTCATTCCGGGGTGGGGGCATGCGGCGTCCGGATCACTGACGCGGGGCGCCTTCTTCTTCGGTTTTGAAGCCGCGGCGGGGTGGATGGTGTTCAAGACCGCGCGGCGGCTGCGGGTTGCTCGCGAACAGGTTGCCGTCTGGGAGGAGCGGGTGACGGCGCAGCTGGAGCGGCAGGGCACCACCGATCCGGAAGAGATCGAATCGGAGCTGGCAAGCCACGAAGAGGTGGCCCGGCTGCGGGGCCTCGTCGACAGCCGCGAGGAGCAGCGGGAGGACTGGGTGGCCGTCGCGGTCTTCACCCTCCTCATGTCCGGCGTCGACGCCTTCGTATCGGCACACCTCCAGAACTTTCCCGAACCGCTGACGGTCGAGGGAGACCCCGAAGGGAGGATCGAGGTGGCGGTCCGGGTGCCGGTGGGATGAGCCGGCGGGTTGGCGGCCCGTGCAGCATCGGCCGTTGGCTCCGGCTTCCGTGACGGGGGCGGGAAGTCCGTCCGGCGGGGAGGCAGGCCCGCGCTATCCGTCCCACTCGTGGAGCACGGGCGTGCCGGAATCGTCGATCGTGGCGTACGAACGGTGGAGGACCCAATCGCCGGTATTCACGTAGAACCGGCCCGGGGCAACCTCGGTGAGCGCGGGAAGGTGCCCATGGCCCAGTGCGACAATGTCCAGCGTGGCATCGCGCTCGAGCTGCTCGCCCGCCCAGTGGGCCAGGGATTCCGGCCTGCCGTCGTTTGCGGGCCCCTGGCCGGAGGCAAGGTGAGCCCGGGTCCCCGAGACCCTTTCCGCGATCCGCACGCCCACGTCCGGATGAAGCCGGCGGAAGACCCAGCGGGTGAATCGCCCGCGAAGCACCAGCCGCAGGATCTTGTACCCCAGGTCACCGGGTCCGAGACCGTCGCCGTGGGCGACGAGGAGGGACTTGCCCTTGACCCGGAGCCGCACCGGCTCCCGGCGAAAGTCCACCCCGATGCGCTGTCGCAGGAAATCGCCCCCCCACCAGTCGTGGTTCCCCCCCATGAGGAGGACCGGCACGCCGGATTCGACGAGGTCCGCCAGGAGCGCCAGGACGCGCACGTGTTCCCCGGGGACCACCCTGCGGTACTCGAACCAGAAATCGAAGAGGTCCCCATTGATGATCAGGCG
>CAZTOF010000311.1:0-1888 GCA_964615515.1 uncultured Gemmatimonadaceae bacterium | reverse complement strand
GGTGATGCGCGAGGCCCAGCGGGTGAAGGGGCTGGGGATCCCCGGGCAGACGGGTGGGCTGGTCGATCTCTACGACGTGTCGGACGACTGGATCCCGATCTACGATAAATCCGACCTGCCGGGCTTCTACATGGCCGTGGGGACTTCGGGGAACCAGTTCAAGAACGCGCCGGTGGCGGGTATGTTGATGGCGGAGCTGATCGAGCGGGTGGAGGGCGGACACGACCACGACGCCGAGCCGGTCACGGTGCCGCTCAAGTACACGCGCAGGACCTGCGACCTCGGCTTTTTCAGCCGGCGGAGGCCGCCGAACCCGGATTCGTCGAATACGGTGATCGGGTGACGGGCGGGGGGGCGATGTTGAATGTAAATTTAACATGACATAATGTTATGTGTAGTTTACATCACCGGGTCTCGAACGTCATGTGCATCGTGCCCCAGGCCGACGTCGCCTGCCCGTCATGGACGGTCGGGACGAAGCGGGCGATCCGCGCGACCCGCAGGGCTGCCTGATCCAGGGCCCGATGACCCGAGCTCGTGAAGACCTGAGTCTGGCGCACGACGCCCTGTTCGTCGATGTGAGCCAGGACGACGACGGTGCCGCCCGTGCCCGTATTCCTGAGAAGCGGGGGATAGTCCCTGACGAGTGCCATATGCATCTCGTCCTTGTTCAGATACGAGCCCGTGCCGACATGGCCCACCGGGACCGTGACAGTCATCCACTGTTCGACAGGGTCACAGTTGACCCTGGCGGGCTCGAACCGGGTGGATTGCACGGCAAACCGGATCGTCTCGTCGAACATGGGGTGTCCCGAGCTCTCCTGGATGCGCAAGTCCCGGGTTCGGCCTTGCTGATCGACAAGAACCGAGAGCGTCGCTGCGCCCGTGGCGTCTTCGAGTCCCGGCACCTCCCACGAGGGCAAGGCAACCGGAACCGGAGACGAGTCGCAGGACCCCCTCGATGCGGTGGCACATCCGGCAACGGCCGGCGAGACGGCAGCCACGAGAAGGGTGGTTCTGATCATTGCTTCGTCCTTTCAACTCGGGACCGGGTCGCCATTTTCATTATATCCGCTCGCCCTCCCGCCGAAACGTCCAGCCCCCGTACAGCAGGCTCTTGTAGAATCGCCGAGCCTCGCCGAGACCCGCCTCCCGCGCCAGTTCCACGGCCCGCGACGGCGGCACGAAGTGCATCCCCTTGCGGATCCGCCGGCCGAAGGTGCGCATCTCGTCCGGGGTCAGGCCGCGGACCTTCCAGTAGCGCCGCCACGCCGACAGGTAGCGCTCGTGCTCCTCCGGGGTGGCGCCGCCGTGGAGGTCGAAGAAGACGAAGACGCCGCCGGGCCGCAGGCGCCGTGCGATGTCGGCCAGGAGCGCGGCCTTGCTTCCGTCGTCGGGGAGGAAGTGGAGCACGTTGAAGAGGGTTGCGGCGTCGAAGAGGGGGGTGGGCGCCAGGTCGGCCGTGTAGCCGAGGTGGAGGGTGACGCCGTCGGCCGCGCCCGCTTCGGCGACGCGCCGCTCGGCCAGCGCGAGCATTTGCGCCGACGGGTCGACACCGTGGACGCGCAGGTCGGGCCGCACGCGCTTGAGGTGCACGATCTCGATGCCGGTTCCCGCGCCGACCACCAGGACGCGCCCCCCGCGGGGAAGCTCGGGCTCGATGAGCGCCGTGAACATGGGGAAGAGGGTGCGGTAGCCGGGGATGAGGCGGTACGCCAGCGCCTCGTACTCCTCCCCGTAGTCGCCGTCGAAGTCGAAGACGTCCTCGCTCGGCGGTGCCGGCCCGACCGCTCTCGCTGTGCCATGCATGTTTCTCCCCCGAGTGGCTGCTATAGGTGCGTCAACCACCCCCACGGATCCGGTCCCGTCCCCCCGACCAGCTCCAGGA
>CAZTOF010000310.1:0-2732 GCA_964615515.1 uncultured Gemmatimonadaceae bacterium | reverse complement strand
CCTCCCTCCCTCGCGCGTCGCGCTGGAGGAGTCCGTCCTCGAGACCTGGCGCGCGGAGGACACCTTCGGCCGCACCCTCGACGCCACCCGTGACGGCGAGCAGTTCGTCTTCTTCGAGGGCCCGCCCACCGCGAACGGGCGTCCGGGGCTGCACCACATCATCAGCCGCGCGATCAAGGACCTGGTGTGCCGCTACCAGACCATGCTCGGCCGGCACGTCACCCGCATCGCCGGCTGGGACACGCACGGCCTCCCCGTCGAGATCGAGGCGCAGAAGCGGCTCGGGATCGAGGACAAGCGGGAGATCGAGGAGCGCGGCATCGCCTGGTTCAACGAGCGCTGCAGGGAGTCCGTCTTCACCTACAAGGACGAGTGGGAGCGCTTCTCGGAGCGGATCGGCTACTGGCTCGACTATTCGCGGCCGTACGTGACCTTCCACGCCGAGTACGTGGAGTCAATCTGGTGGATCCTGAAGCAGCTGGCGGAGCGGGGACTCCTCTACCGCGGCCACAAGGTGGTCCCCTGGTGCCCAGCCGACCGGACGGTTCTGTCGTCCCATGAGCTCTCGCTGGGGTACAGGGAGGTCGAGGACCCCTCGCTCTGGGTCATGCTCGAGCTGCTGGACGGGTCTGGGCGCCACCTCCTGGTCTGGACCACCACGCCCTGGACGCTGGTGTCGAACGTGGCGCTCGCCGTCAACCCGCGGGTCGAGTACGTCGAGGTCGACCACGGGGGCCGGCGCCTGATCGTGGCCCGAAGCCGCGCCTCGGCCCTCTTCGGCGACGAGCGAATCGTCGGCCGCGTGGAGGTCGGCGAGCTGCTCGGTGCGAATTACCGCCGCCCCTTCGACCTGATCCCCGCCGCCGAGGCGCGGGGGCGCGCGTGGGAGATCATCCCGGGCGACTTCGTTTCCGACGAGGAGGGTTCGGGGATCGTGCACATGGCCCCGGCGTACGGGGCCGACGACTACCGGGCCGGCAGGGAGTTCGGCCTGGCCGTGCTGGAGCCGGTCCGCACCGACGGCACCTTCGCGGCGCACCTGCCGCTCGTGGGCGGCGTCTTCTTCAAGGAGGCCGACGGTCTGCTGGTCGACGACCTTGAGGCCCGCGGGCTCGTCTTCCGCTCCGGGCGCGAGGTCCACTCCTATCCCCACTGCTGGCGCTGCGACACCCCGCTCGTGTACATGGCCCGGCATAGCTGGTTCGCGCGCACCTCGTCGCTAAGGCAGAAGCTTCTGGACAACAACGCCCAGGTGTTCTGGCACCCCCCCGAGGTCGGCGCGGGGCGGTTCGGCGAGTGGCTGAAGGGCAACGTGGACTGGGCGCTGTCGCGCGACCGCTACTGGGGCACGCCGCTGCCGGTCTGGGTTTCCGAGGACGACCCCGGCCACGTCGAGTGGATCGGGAGCCTCGCCGAGCTGGCCGAGAGGGCGGGGGGGCTGCCGGACGACTTCGACCCGCACCGCCCCTTCATCGACGAGGTGACCTGGCGCTGCCCGGAGACCGGATCGCTGATGCGACGCGTTCCCGAGGTGATCGACGTCTGGTTCGACTCCGGCGCCATGCCGTGGGCGCAGTGGCACTACCCCTTCGAGAACCGGGAGCTGTACGGCCGCCACTTCCCGGCGGACTTCATCTGCGAGGCCGTGGACCAAACGCGTGGCTGGTTCTACTCGCTGCACGCCATCTCCACGATGCTCGGGCTGGGGCCGGCGTTCCGCAACGTGATCGTCAACGACCTGATCCTGGACGCCGAGGGGCGCAAGATGTCCAAGTCGCGCGGGAACGTGGTCGACCCTTGGGACGCGGTGGCCGAACACGGCGCCGACGGGGTGCGCTGGTACATGATCACGGTCAGCAACCCGTGGCTGCCGACCCGCTTCGACCCGGACGGGGTGCGGGAGTCGGCGGCGCGGTTCTTCGATACGCTGCTCAACATCTACAAGTTCTTTGCTCTCTACGCAAATGTGGAGAATTGGAAACAGGGAGGGTCCGGGCCGGAGGCTGCCTCGCGCCCGCCGCTGGACCGCTGGCTGCTCTCCCGGCTGCACGGGCTGGCCGGGCGGGTGCGCGAGGAACTCGACGGCTACAACCCCACCCGCGCCTACCGGGCCGTGGCCGCCTTCCTGGACGGGGAGCTGTCCAACTGGTACGTCCGCCGCGCCCGGCCCCGCTTCTGGGGAAACACCGACCCGGCCGACGCGGAGGCCGCCTTCGCCACCCTGCACGAGGCGCTCCGCACCGTGGCCCTGCTGATCGCGCCGGTCACGCCCTTCGTCTCGGACTGGCTGCACCGGGCCCTGACCGGCCGCTCCAGCCACACCGAACCCTTCCCCGCAGCCGACCCGGCGCTGATCGACAAGGAGCTGGAACGGCAGATGGCCGATGTGCGAAGCCTGAGCACCCTGGCCCGGGCCGCGCGCGAGGCCGTCAGGATCCGGGTGCGGCAGCCGCTCGGGCGCATGCTGGCGGTGGTACCGGGCACCCCTCCCCCCGGCGGCGTGCTGGCGCTGCTCGTGGACGAGATCAACGTGAAGCGGGTGGAGTTCGCGGCTTCGTCGGAGGGGCTGGTGAGGCTTGCGGCGCGGCCGGCGTTCCGTGCGCTCGGCAGGCGCTTCGGGAAGCGGACGCCCGAGGCGGCGAGCCGTATCCGGGAGCTGGGCCCGGAGGAGCTCGAGGTCGTGCGGGGCGGGGGAACGGTGCGGATCGAGGTCGGCGGAGTGGCCGAGGAGG
>CAZTOF010000309.1:0-3475 GCA_964615515.1 uncultured Gemmatimonadaceae bacterium | reverse complement strand
CAACCCCCCATCGTGCACGGCCTCATGAACCGCACCGAGCCGCTCGTCCTCGGCACGCCCTTCCTCTTCGCCTACCTGCTGGTCGTGTACTTCCTCGGCATCGCCGTGCTGGTCTGGGCCCTGCGCAAGGGGGTATAGCGGTCCCATGGAACCCTGGGTCGTCTCCACCTCGCTGATCTTCATCTACCTGATCGCGACCATCGTGATCGGGATCCTGGCCAACCGGAAGGGCACGTCCAGCATGGAGGACTTCTTCCTCTACGGGCGGCAGGCCGGGATCATCGTCCTCTACCTGACGGTGGTGGCCACCTTTCACTCCGCCTTCGCCTTTCTGGGCTCGGGCGGGTTCTTCTTCACGCACGGGATCGGGTTCTGGATGGCCGGGACCTGGACGGTGCTGGTCGGGGCCATCACGTACACGCTGGGGACGCGGATCTGGGCGCTGGGCAAGAAGTTCGGCTACATCACGCCCGCCGACCTGATCGCGGATTTCTACGAGAGCGAGGCGGTGCGGGTCATCGTGGCGCTGGTGTCGGTGGTCTTCACGCTGATCTACATCCAGGTGCAGGCGCAGGGACTGGGCTACATCCTCTCGGTGGCGACGGGCGACCGGATCTCCTTCGAGCTGGCCTCGCTGATCCTGCTCGTGGTGGCGGCGGCGTATCTCATGGTCGGGGGACTACGGGCCGTCTACTGGACCGACGTGATCCAGGGGATCTGGATGTACATCGCCGTGTGGGCGGGAAGCCTGCTGCTGACGTACAAGCTCTTCGGCGGACCGGTCGAGCTGTGGCGGCGGCTCATGGCGGAGCGGCCCGACCTGCTGAGCCTGCCCGGCCCGGAGGGGTTCTTCACGCCCGGGATGTGGGTCGGCATGACGATCGCGCTCTCCTTCGGGATCATCTTCCAGCCTCACATGATGATCCGCTACTTCACGGCCGCCTCCGGCCGCACCCTGAAGATCCTCGGCGCCACCACCCCGATCTACCTCATGACGCTCTTCATCCCGGCGGCGTTCGTGGGGCTCGGCGGCGCCCTCATCCTGCCCGATCTCGCGTCACCCGACCGCGTCTTCCCCGAGCTGCTCTTCCAGTACGCGCCACCCTGGCTGACCGGGCTGATTCTGGCCGGGGCCACCGCCGCCGCGATGTCCACCCTGGACTCGATCCTGCACTCCAACATGACCGTGCTCACGCGGGACGTGTACCAGCGCTATTTCGCGCCCGGCCGCAGCCAAGGCCACTACCTGGCCTTCGGGCGCTGCGTGGTGGTCGTGCTGCTTGGTGTGGGTTTCTACCTGACCGTGTCGCAGCTCGACTTCCTGGTCACGCTCGTGACGCTCTCCGGCGCGGGAGCGCTCCAGCTGATGCCGGCCGTGCTGGGCGTCTGCTACCCGGGGCGGCGCCTCAACACGGCGGCGGGCGTGGTGGCGGGGATCCTCGCCGGCCTGGTCACCCTGTACCTGACCCGGGTCCAGTTCCCGCAACCGCTGGGCATCCACGAAGCGGTGTGGTCGCTGGCAATCAACTTCGCGGTGACGATCGTCGTGTCGCGGTTCACGCGGCCGCCCTCGGAAGAGACGGTCGAGCGGATTCACGGCGAGGTCGAAGAGTTCGTGTACGGGGGCAGGGAGCGGGCCGTGTGAGGTCCCGAGCGGGTCGATCCGCGGCCCGCCGACCGACCGCTCGGTTTTTCGCCGTTAGCGTCGGCGGATTTCGCACGTGCCGAGCACCGCCCGCGCGAACCCCAACTCGTTGATTCGGGGGCGTTTTCGTGGGTGTCGTGACCCACAAGACGCGTTTTGGGCACCGATTTGTACACTTTTCTGCATCCACCCCTTGCGGGCCCGGGCAGTTTTCTCCACGTTCGCCCCGCTCATTTTGAATCCGTCCACTCCAAAAGGGAGAGACACCGTGGACATGAAGAAACTCGTGACAGCCTCCGTCGCCGCAGCCGTTGCGTTGTTGGTGGTCGACTACCTTGTCGACATGGTGCCCTTTATCGGCGGCCACCACCCGCACGGGCACCACGAGCACAGCGACTTCTCGACCTGGGGCATTCTCGGAGCCCTCGGCCACGGTGTCGTGCTGGCCGTGGTGCTCGGATGGAGGGGCGTGTCCGACATGATGGATGGAGCCAAGGGCGCGGCCATCTACGGCGTGCTGCTCAGCGTGGCTCACAGCCTGGAGAACTGGCCGAACCACGAAGGTGCGGGCGAACTCCTGGGTGCGGCCATCGGCACTGCAGTCGTCATGGGTGTCGCAGGTGGGGTCGTCGCCATGGCCAGTGGGGGTGGATCCGACGGCTAGCCCCATGAGAATCACCAGGGAGCCCACGGGCAGCGGGCTCCCGATGACCGCTCTCGAAACCGGGTCGTCTCGAGGGTGCCGAAAGACCTCCGGGACGGCGGAAAGCGAAAAGCGAGTTCGTCACCGGGTTTCGGGAGCGGTCGGTGCGTGTCGGTCCC
This sequence comes from uncultured Gemmatimonadaceae bacterium, assembly GCA_964615515.1. GTDB lineage: Bacteria > Gemmatimonadota > Gemmatimonadetes > Longimicrobiales > Gaopeijiaceae > Bin94. Next base: position 1,008 of record CAZTOF010000309.1, on the reverse strand, counting down.
GGACCCCAGCCGGTCGCGGATGAATGTGGTCGAGCGCCAGGAGCGGCCGAGGGATTATCCCCGGACCGCCAACGGCCAGCCGTCCAGGCGTTCGTCGATATCGTACCCGGCCTCCGCCCAGTCCGATGCCCGCCCCTCGACATCGAAGCCTACGTCGATCCGGCCCAGCCGCATTCCGCCCCAGCCCACCTGGTTGACCAGGGTGAAACCGCTTCGCCCCTGCGCGAAGACGTCGGGTTCGTCCAGAAACGTGTGGGTGTGGCCACCGAGAATCAGATCGATCTCCGGCACCGCCGCGGCCAGGCTCCGGTCGCTGGGACGGGCGGGGTTGCGGTAGCGGTAGCCCAGGTGTGACAGGCAGATGATCAGCGAACACCCCTGTTCGCGAAGCTCCCGGCACGCCGTGCGCGCCGCCGCCACCGGATCCGTGTAGACCACGCCTTCGTGCAGGCTCGCCAACACCAGCTTCTCGAAGGCGATGCCCAGCCCGAAGATCCCCACCTTCACGCCGCCGAATTCGCGCACCGTGTACGGCGCCACATGCCCGGCCAGCGCCGACCCGCTCACGTCGTAGTTGGCCGAAACGAACTCGAAGCCGGCCTCGGGCAGCATGTCCACCAGCCCGTCCACCCCGTTGTCGAAGTCGTGGTTGCCCAGCGTGGCCACATCGTAGCCCATCGCGGTCATGGCCCGAAACTCCAGCTCTCCGCCGAAGAAGTTGAAGTACGGGGTGCCCTGGAAGATGTCCCCCGAGTCGAGGAGCAGGACGTGCTCGTTCGCGTCGCGCACCCGCCGGATCAGAGTCGCACGCCGGGCCGCGCCGCCCAGCCCCTGGAAGCGGCCGCCGTCCATGGGGAAGGGGTCCATCCGGGAGTGCGTGTCGTTCGTGTGCAGCACGACCAGGCGCACGCCGCCCTCGAGGAGGGGGCCGTAGGAGAGGTCTCTTCCACCACCCCGCGACCGCAGGGGGACCCGCGCCCACAGCGGCTCGACCCCGGCCAGCCCCGC
>CAZTOF010000308.1:0-5867 GCA_964615515.1 uncultured Gemmatimonadaceae bacterium | reverse complement strand
GAGTTCCGTGACAAGCAACGGATGCATGTAGTGAACGTGGATCCGGCCGGGCAGCAGGTTGGCCTGTCCGCGGCGTAGCTTGCGGGCGCTCGATCCGGAGAGCAGAAACCGGAAGCGGGGCGGCCTCTGGTCGAGCAGCACCTGGACGGCATCGAGCAAAGCCGGGACGCGCTGCACTTCGTCCAGAAAGACCGTCGTTGATTCCTTCGGCGCGGCGGCCAACTCCCGGGACAGCCGTTCCGGCTCTGCTACGTAGTCCCGGAACGCTCCCGGTTCGGCCAGGTTGACGGTCAGATCCGGGTCAAGAGTTGCCAGCAGAGTCGACTTCCCAACCTGGCGGGGACCGAGAACGAGGGCGCTGCGCTGCGCTGAATGCAGAACCGGAGCCAGCAGTCGCTCATACATGCGGGTAAATTAGCCGCATTTTTCCCCGACTGCAATAGATTTCTGCCGAACGGGGAGTCCAGACGCCGAACGGGGCCAGAAGGGTCCCGTTTCGACTCCCTCCCGAGGCTCTCAGAGGCCGCAGAAGCGCCGCAAGTGCTGAAAACGGCGACCCCGCTAGCCAGCCGGTCCCCGCAAGCAGCGGCGACGTGGCGGCTCAGGCGACCCCTTCCAGGCCGACGAAGACCCCGGATGAACGCCGGATCTCCTGGGCCTGGGCGCACCTAGACGAGGCAGCGGCTTTGCTCCGAGCGAACGGGCCGGCTCTAGCAGAACACGCCTACCCAGTATCACTCACCACCATTCTACGCCGCCTTCTTCGGCGGCATCCTCGCTGCCGCCTTGGTCGCCGCGGTCATCTTCTGGATTCTCTAGAGAGTAGCGCCCTAACTACGGAGGGCAAGTGGTCGGGTAGCCCCGGGACTCGCCGTCCCAGTAACACTCCCTGAAGTCGTCTGGATCCACAGAATCAGCCCAGAAACCGTGCTTCCTGCCGTTCACGTAGGGGCCCTCGATCACGCGCCCGTCATCAGCTCGTTCCCTCCAGTGCCCGTGCTTCCTGCCGTCCACGTAGGGACCTTCCTCCACCCAGTGGGTACCGAATAGAGAGTATCGTTCAATCCAGTGGCCGTTCTCCTTGCCGTCCACGTAGGGACCTTCGTGCACCCTACCGCTGGGCCATCGCAGGACGTGGTGGCCGTGGGGCCTGCCGTCTACCCAAGAGCCTTCAGCAACCAGGCCGCTGGCTAGTCGCGTGGTCCAGAGACCGGCCTCCTTGTCATCCCGCAGTTCGCCCGTGCCTGAGGAGGAGGCCGGCTCGCCCTCGTCGTCGGTGTAGCTCCATGCACGGTCACCGACGCCGCTGGCCCGGCCGTTTGAGCATCCTCCGGTCCAGGTGACGGTCTCCTCCCTCTGAAGGTTCGGGTTCCAGGTGTAGCACCCCGGCCGGTTCGACAGCTCCATCCAGCACGACGACGCGACCTCCTTGCCGGGGCAGGTGTCCTCCGGCCGGATGCCGGCCGGTAGGCCGCTCCCTCCGGCCACAGGGACTTCGGCAGTTCCCGCCGCCTCGCGCGCTCTTGCCGCCGCCGTGGCCCTCCCCGTGCCGGCGCTCTCCGCCCGGGTCTCCGTGGCACCGCTCCCGTCAGGCGGAGCCGCCGCAAAGTCGTAGTTGATGTTCCAGCGCCCCAGCGCCGGTTCCTCCTCGTGCCAGGCCAGCACGAACGCCGTCTCCCGCACCTCCTCCCCCGGCTCCACGATCCCAACGTCCTGGATCGACATCAGGGGACCGGTCCAGACGACCGGCGCGCCGTAGCTGCCTGCCGGCCCGTCCCAGTGGTCGCAGGGCGGCCAGTCCGAGGTCACGTTGAGGTGGGCGTTCAGGTAGTCCAGCGCCCTGCCGGAGTAGTTGGCCACCACCAACTCCACCCGCCAGACGTCGAGCGGTTGGCCCTCGTTCGGTTTCAGCTTCTCGTACTGCTCCGCCGTGTGGCGCTCTTCGCGGATGCGGCAGATCGCCGCGCCGGGATGGATTGCCACCGCCGTCGCCGACATCAGGACGCCGTCCTTGTTGTAGAAGGTCTCGGCGGCCGCCGGGCCGCCGGGCAGCAGCAGCAAGGCCGTGACGATGTGGGCAACGGGACGACTCAATCGGGGTTGCCTCCCACCCGGAGCTTGAACCGCGGGTTGGGTGTCGTAGGTCTCTCCCTGCTCAAAGAAGAAAGGTGGCCCGTTGGCTTACTCAGAAGAGACGACCTCGCCCACCGCGGACACGAGCGGCAACCAGTACACCGTAGCCGTGCCACGGCCGTCACGCCGCTGCACACGCCAGTAGTGCCCTTTTGGTACCGGACAGACCGAACCGTCCCAGTTCGAGGCTCGGGTTCTCGTCGTGACGTCGCCCGGCGTTGGACCTGCGAGGAATGTGATGTTGGCAGCCGGACGATTCCCGCCGGTGTAGGCAGCTACAAAGCCGTCTGACTCGGCTTTGTAGGTGACGTCGGGCTGGAGCTTCTCCCAAGAACCGAATCCTGTACTCGTCACCGGCGGGATTGGCGTCGCGACGGCTTTTTCTTGATCCTCGATCCTAGGCGGATCCTGGTCAGAAGGCGGGAAGAACCGGTCCCAGTTGTGCCCCAATATCATCCCGGCAAATCCGAGAAGACCCCCGATGAGCCCTACCCAGGAGCGGCCCTCTGTTGTCAGCCCCACTAACTCCTCCTCTTTACTCCCAGATCCGTGTGTGGAGAAGGGTGGAACCTATTCCTCATCGAGACATCCGTCAAACAGGAGTCGGACGTGGGCTCTTCCGCGCAGTGCACGCCGTTCGTTTCGTATAACTCGGCCTACTCACATCGTGTAACTCGGCCTACTCACAGTTGACCCGCCCCCAGGAACCACGTGAACCAGCTCGAACACGCCGCCCAGGGCGAGCTTTCCGCCGGCGACGTCGCCCGCATTGGCGCCGCGCTCGAATCCTCGATCGCGCCCAACACCGCGAAGGCCTACCGGGCGGCGCTGGAACGCTTCGCTGCCTGGCTCGCCGGCCGGCCGGCGACGGACCGAACCGTCGCGGCCTACGTCGCCCACCTGATGGAGGACGGCAAGGCGCCGGCGACGATCAAGCAGGCGGCCGCGGCAGCGGCCGCCGAGGGAACCACCGCGGGACTCCGCGACGCGGCGCTGGTGCGCACGATGAGCGACGCGCTGCTCAGGGCCTCCGAGGTGGCCGCGATCGACACCCGCGACATCACCCGCGAGAAGGACGGCGGCCGCTTGGCCATCCCCCGCTCGAAGACGGACCAGGACGCCGAGGGCGCTGTCACCTACCTTACGCCGGCGACGATGACGGCGCTCGACAACTGGCTCCGTGCCGCGGCCGCGGCGTGGACCGCGAGCGGCGCCGGCGGAGCCGGGGGGCGCCGGTGCGAAGGGCCGGGTGGTGCCGGTACGAGGGGCCGGTGTTTCGCAGGGTGACCAGGTCCGGGGCCGTGTCCGGACACGCGCCGCTCTCCACCAACGCGGTCCGGGCGATCGTGCAGAAGCGCGCCGCCGCGGTCGGCGTTACGGGAGCCAGCGGACACAGCTGCCGCGTCGGCAGCGCGCAGTCTCTCATCGAGCGAGGAGCGTCCACCGCGGCCGTGGCGATCGCCGGCCGCTGGAAGGACCCCGGCATGGTGGTCCGCTACGCCAAGGCACAGGGGGCCGGCAGGGGCGCGGTGAGGCAGTACTTTGGCGGGAAGTAGGATGAGATTCGCGGACGGTACGACCATGAGCACACGGACGACTGGGGACAGCGCCACAATCCTCGTCTTCGCTGACGGGCTGACTTCCGGGCAGCGGACCTTACTTGGATGCGGTCAATGATCCCCGCCTTGCTCCCGGTGCTTCTCGCCGGTGCTGTGGCCGCAGCGCCCAGTCCTGTCTGCAAGGAGTACACCTCGGGCGAGTGCTGGATCGAGCTCGTCAACCATCCTGACTGCTACGCTTGGCTTGCGGACTTTCCCCCTGCCCGTTGGCAACTGGCCTGGGAGATCGGCGGGACATGCACGGACGGACTCGCCAGTGGGTCCGGAACGCTGAGCTGGATGGTGAAGGTGGAGGGCACGGGTCGGGTCCTCAGGAGCTTCGGGTCAGGCGAGATGCGAGCCGGCAAGATGCACGGATTCTGGACCTTCACCCACATAGACAATGGGGACAGAGTCGACTGCACGTTCGTTGACGGCGAGGCAGAGGAATGCAGCAGGAGGCCCCGCCAGTGAGGGGCCCACGGCACACCGGCGTCGCCTCCACCACCAGAGTCCCAAAGGGGCAGCCTGAACGGTGCCGACGGCTCGAACCGCACCGGAAGGCGCCTGGGGAGCCCGCTGCCGCTGAGGGTTCCGCAGCTAGCCAACGGATGGCGCCCCGCTCAGGACGCACCGCTGACCAACCAACGCGGTCCGGACGATCGTGCGCAAGGCGGCGGGCCGCCGCTGCCGGCATAGACGGAGCCAGCGGGCACAGTTTCTGCCGGGTCGGCAGCGGGCAGTCCGCTCATCGATCGCGGGGGCAAAACACCCGCTGCCGTGGCGGATCGCCGGCCGCTGGAAGGACCCCCGGTAATGCTGGGTCCGCTACGCCAAAGGCCCAGGAAGGCCGTCCGCGGGGCGGTCCACTGTGTGTTACACGTGTGACACACGTGTATTACACTGTCCACGTTTGCGGATAGCCCTACCCCTCGCCACCCCAAAAGGGAGTACCGAAACGCAATGCCCAAAGTGGAGATTACGAGCCAGGGGACTCGGTACGTCGATATCGAGGACTTGAGGAGCAACTCGACAGTCCAAGAGACACTCGAATTCGCGGCAAGGACGTTCCGAGGACTGCCTGGGCCTCGGGAAACGAAGGTCCCCGCACAGCCAGCTCCGGAGTCGATCCCACGGATCAACCCGGCGCCGCCCCCCGCTCAAGCAGACCGAGAGTAAGCGCTGATTCGTGTCGCTTGACGTCCTGGTTCCGGCCTTGGCCGGGTACCTCTTTCTCCGCTATTCCAACTTGACGTGGTTTGGCCTGGCTCGGGAGTCGGGGTACCACCTTGTGTTTCGGTCGGCCCTTGTGGGGCTCGGCTTCTACGCAGCGGGCTGGATCGTCGCCGGCTTGGTCGGTATGCCGAGCTTCTTGGAGGCTTCTAAGGAGGACCCACGAGGCACGTTCGAGATCGGCGTTGCCGCCTTGTGGACGCTAGTGCTTGCGGGTGTACTGGCTCCAGCGTCCAACGCCCTCTACTCGCGGAAGAGAGCCGAGAAGCGCGCGGCGCGCCGGACTGGGGACTTTCTCGTGCGTCTCGTGGACCGGGCCAGTGAGAACGCCGAAACGATCGAACTCACCCTGCGGGACGGCAAGACCTACATTGGATATGTCGTTGAAAGCGGCATCCGACAACACGGCACGGAGGGGGGCCCTGTCGTTGTGGTACCAGTGTTGAGCGGGTACAGAAAGCCCGAGACTCAGGATCTGGTTCTCACAACAGGATATGCACCGCTGCTAACGAGTAGCGAGTACTGGCGGCGTCTAGAGGTGGCCATCCCCCGGTCGGAGATCCGACGGGCTCGGTTGTTCGATATCAGGCTGTACAGAGAAGCCGAGTTCGAACTTCCCTGGACCGATGACACGGAGGAGGGCGAGCCCCCCGTTTAGGGCCGTCCCGCCTGGTAGTCCTAGCTTCTCTCGCTGGCGGGCGGGGTTCCCGTTGCACAGCCGAGACTGGCAGTGCTACGTTCAGGAGGTAGGCTCCCCGCGGCTTGACCGCCTAGCCAGAGGTCTACAAAGGGGACCGTACGCTCACATGAGCCACTGGCAAGAAGGTGCAGCGGAGAGGTGGGCAGCCACCTCTTCTGGCAGGCCAGAACCTTTGGGCTAGCCGCGGGGGGCCTCTTACCGGC
>CAZTOF010000307.1:0-2860 GCA_964615515.1 uncultured Gemmatimonadaceae bacterium | reverse complement strand
CGGCAAAGTCGTTTCGCGGAGCATCCCGCTGCGGGTCCAGGAGATGCCCGGCGGTCCGGGTACACGCCAATACGTAAACCGCAGTTGCCCAAATGACAACTGGAGTTGCCATCTCGTTGCGGGGTGGGATGGGGCCCCTCCCGGTGCAAGGGCACCAGCGATCCGGCCACGGAACGCGGCAAGTTCATCGCAGACACCCTCGATAGCACGGCCCTGGGCTTCGACCACATCCTTCATTTCGTCCACCTTCCCATACAGCTCGTCCATCCTTCCATACAGCTCGTCCGTCTTCCCATACAGCTCGTCCGTCTTCCCAGCCAGCTGCTCGATTCGCTGCCCGATGGCTTCGTGAGCCTTCCGGGACCGCTCCTCCGACTCGTCGAACCGTTTCTCGATCCACTCCTTCAACTCTGTCAGTTCGCCCATTCTCTTCCTCCTCCTTCTCCTTCCTCCCGTGGCCGTAGAGCGCACCGTGACTTCCGCTTCGCGCGCATGCGGCGATATAACAAAACCACCGTTACGAGTCCGAGGGCGATACTCGTCGCCCGGCCAGGTCAGCGGCAGTTCTGCACGAGCCGGGTGTCGGCGGAGCTGATGGCCTCGAAAACCAACAGCTCCAGTGGGACCCTGTCCGACGGAGTCCTGCCATCGTCGTCGAGCGCGGTCGGATCGGCGCCGAGCCGCAGCAGCATCCGGGACTTTTCCGAACGCCGGGGTAGCACCATGTGCAGCGGGGTGCGGCCCCTCTCTCCGCGCGCCTGCAGGTCCGCGCCGGCCTTGACCAGCATTTCCACAACAGCCGGGTCGGGATTCCGCCAGGCCGCCAGGTGCAGGGGGGTGTTTCCGTCCCTGGTGCGCGCGTTCACATCCGTCGCTGCTTCGAGCAAGACCGCCACGACCGCGGGATTCGCTTCCTTCGCGGCCGTGTGAAGCGGCGTCCATCCGTCCCCGGCCGGCACATTCACATCGGCCCCCGCCTCGAGCACCGCGGCGATGACGGCCGGGTTGTCATTCGTTTTCGCCGCCTCGTGCAGCGGCGTCTGTCCTTCGTCCGCGCGCAGATTCGGGTCGGCCCCGGCGCCTGCCAGCATGTGGATCACGGCGGGACCGCAGGCACGTGCCGCCGCCAGGTGCAGCGGGGTCCTTCCTTCCCACCCGCGTGCGTTCGCATTGGCCCCGGCCTCAAGCAGAGCGGCTGCGATGGCGGGATTCAGATTCTTCGTCGCGTCGTGAAGGGGGGTGTAGTCCCATCCATTGTCGACGCTGTACCCGGTCCGCCAGGCGTCCACATCCGCCCCGGCGTCCAGCAGGGCCGACACGATGGCCGGATTGTCATTGTGACGCGCCGCCAGGTGCAAGGGGGCGTGATTGCGGTCGTCGCGGGCGTTGACATCCGCTCCGGCGTGCACCATCGCGGAGACCACGGCCGGGTCGCGGGCCCACCTGGCCGCCAGGTGCAGTGGCGTGGTCCCGTCGCGATGGCCCCGCCGCAGCTCCTCGGCAACATCGGCGTCCTGGCGAATGCAATCGGCGACGACATCGGCTCCCGCGAGGGTGAGGAAGGCCTTCGTGTTCCACCTTCGGCAACTCGTCGGGTCCGGGGCGTCGCCGTTCTCGTCCCGCAACGTGGGATCGGCCCCGAGGCGGATCAGGGTTTCGAAGGCGGCGGGGTTCCCTGCGTCCAGGGCGTCGTGCAACGGTGTCCGGCCGCGCTCGTCGCGCGCGTCCACTACCGCCCCGGCACGGACGAGAAGCGAGACCGGCCCGACGGGATCTCCGCGACCGCCCGCCGCCTGGTGGAGCGGGGTCCGGCCCGACCCGATGCTCGCGTTCACGTCCGCTCCCCCCTCCAATAGCGCCGCTGCCATGTCGACCCGCCCTCCCGCAGCGAGATAGAGGGGTGTCGCTCCGCTGGTGTCGCGTGCGTTCACGTCCGCCCCCGCCTCCAGGAGCGCGGCTGCCATTTCGGACCAGCCTCCCTGCGCGGCGAGATGGAGCGGGGTCCGGCCGGATTCGCTGGTCATGTTCACGTCCGCGCCCGCCTCCAGGAGCGGAGCCAGCAAACCCATTCCGGACCCTGGGGCCTGCACGGCAAGGTGGAGGGGGGCCTCTCCCCACCGGTCCCGTGCATTCACGTCCGCCCCCGCCTCCAGGACCATCCCAATGAGGGTGTCGGCGAAGGGAACCTCCCGCTCGGAGGTGAAGACCAGATCGTGCAGGAGCGTTCTGCCCCAATCGTCACGCGCATTCGGATCCGCGCCCGATTCGAGACACGCTTTCAGGCGTGAAGGCGTGGCCGTGTTGACGAAATCCCGGTCGCGCAGCTCGCAGATGCCGGGACCCGCGTTCGGCGGGACAGCGTCCGGTACCCTGGGTTCGGCCCCGAGTTCGAGAAGCTCGTACCTGGCGGCGAAGATGTCGGACCGCGTGGCCACCTGCAGCGGTGTCCGGCCCGCGTCATCGAGGGAGTTGATATCGGCACCGCCGCGTACCAGGGCGGCGGCGATCTTCAGGGCGCCTCCGGTCGGGTGGGTCATGGCCCACCTGTGCAGCGGCGTCTCGCCACGTCGATTGCGGACGTTCGCATCCGCACTCGCCGCCAGGAGCACTGCGACGGCGGCAGTGTCCGCCGTGGCAGCATGATGCAAGGGTGTTTCTCCGGCGGTGTCCCGCACAGCCACCTCCGCTCCGGCCTCCAGCAGGAATTCGAGAACGGCCGGGCTCTCGCCGAACCATGCCGCATCGTGAAGAGCGGTTGCGCCCCGGGAGTCGCGTGCCCCCACGTCCGCGCCGGCTTCCAGCAGCGCCCCGAGCACGGCGGGGTTCGCGCTGGCGCCGGCCGCCGCGCGCAGGGCGGATT
>CAZTOF010000306.1:0-5717 GCA_964615515.1 uncultured Gemmatimonadaceae bacterium | reverse complement strand
TCGCCGCTCGAATGCCGGGGGGATTTTGTCCACGGGCTGCTACGGGCTGCAAGCGCGTCACCCCTTCACGATCCAGCGCTGCGGACGGGCGGTGCGCCCGGACGCGGCAACCGACGCGGTCACGTTTCTCGCGTCGACGAGAACCGGGGAGAGTTCGAAGATCCGCTCCGCGTCGAAGCAGGAGTGGTCGGTTACGATCACCACCGCGTCGGCCCCCCGCAGCAGGTCCTCGGTGAAGGGAGCGGACAGGAGCGTGCGGCCGTCCCGTGTCCCCCACTCCGGAACATGGGGGTCGTGGTAGAACACCTCGGCCCCGTCGCGCTCGAGGTGGTCGAGGATGTCCATCGCGGGCGATTCCCGCACATCTCCGACGTCCTTCTTGTACGCCACCCCGAGCAGCAGCACCCGGGAGCCGCGAACCGGCTTCCGCACCCCGTTCAATGCCTCCCTGACCTTGCCCGCCACGAAGGTCGGCATCTCGGCGTTGACCTTGGACGCCATGTCGATGAAGCGGGTGCGGTAGTCCATGGTGCGCATCTTCCACGACAGGTAGTGCGGATCCACCGGAAGACAGTGCCCGCCCAGCCCGGGGCCCGGTGTGAACTTCATGAAGCCGAACGGCTTGGTGGCGGCGGCTTGGATGACCTCCCAGATGTCCAGTCCGAGCCTGTCGGCGATGAGCGCCATTTCGTTGACCAGGCCGATGTTGACCGCCCGGAAGGCGTTCTCGAGGATCTTGGTCAGCTCGGCGGCTTCGGCGGACGACACCTGGACCATGCGATCGACGAAGCGGGAGTAGAAGCCGACCCCGACCCTGGTGCACCGGCGCGTCACCCCCCCGATGATCTTCGGCGTGTTCCCCGTCTTCCACACATCGTTGCCGGGATCCACCCGTTCGGGCGAAAAGCACAGGAAGAAGTCCTCGCCCACCTCCAGGCCGCACTTCCGCAGAATCGGCAGCACCACCTCGCGCGTCGTCCCGGGATAGGTGGTCGACTCCAGCACGATGAGCTGACCCTCCCGGAGGGCGGCCCCCACGGCCTCCGTGGCCGCAATGACGTGGGAGATGTCCGGGTCGCGCGTCTTGGAGAGCGGAGTGGGGACGCAGATGGCGACCGCGTCGCACTCCTGCAGCCGGGACATGTCGGTGGTAGCGGCAACGAGGCCCCGCCCGGCAAGCCCGGCCAGGGACTCATCGGCCAGGTCCCGAATGTGACTGCGTCCCCGGTTGACGCCGTCCGCCACGGACCGGTCCACATCGAATCCCAGCACCCGGATACCGTTCCGGGCCGCTTCGACGGCGAGCGGGAGGCCCACGTAGCCCAGCCCGATCACTCCGAGGGTGGCCTCTCCGGACCTCAGCCGGGCTAGCCTCCGTTCCCTCAAGCCCGTCACCTCCGTACGATCCGTCTCCCGCCGGATGAACATCTTCGGGAGGTCCTTCCACAGGCAAGCAGTCCGTGGATGACGTTCATGGCCACGCCGGCTGGGTGGCCACCCCGCGGAGCTGGAACAGGCAGAGTTTCACGGAAAGTCCCCCGAGCGGCGAGGCGCCGGGCCGGCAAGGCGCGACGAGGGGCCAATAGCAGCGCTATTGGGCTGAGGAGCAACGCAGAGCGCAGCTTCTGAGAGACGCAATGTATACTGTAGTTGACCAAATGTAACGTTCTCATTACATCTTGACCAAGGTGGGCGAAACGGTCCAGCGCGGATGCATCGCCGCTCGAATGCCGTGGGGATTTTGTCCACGGGCTGCCAGCACTGCCGTTCCCTTTTCAGAGCGTCCTGCCAGCCTCGTCGCCCGCCGCTCCCGCTGCTCGGGCGGATTTGTCCACGGGCTGCTACCCGGACCCTGAGCCATCACCCTGGGCGGGCCGGAAAGTCGACCTCACCTGGATCCTGGTGACTTCGATGAAGTTGGGATAGTAGGTCGCCCTTGCCACCGTCGCTTCGACCGGACTCTTGAAGGCACCGCCGATTTCCCATGCGACGACGACCGAGTCGGTGATCTCCCGGACAGTACCGGTCAGGTCGACGGCCATCCCCTCCGATAGCTGCGGCAGTGCATTGGCGGTGTCGGCCCGCAGGGAGTCGGAGTAGTACAGCAGGTAGCCGGTGCTGCTCGCGTCGAGAAGGTTGATCCACTGGAAATGGTTGCCGTAGGGATGGGAAAGGGAAAGGCTCTCCAGGCTGATTTCCCTGTCGACGTAGTTCCCGGGCCCCTCCGAGAAATCCTGAAACCGGATCACGCCCTCGAGCTCAATGTCGGGCTCCACGACGATCTCGGTCGGCTTCGCCGTGACCGACAGCCAGTACACGAAACCCGCAACCACCACGAAGCTCGCTATCATCAGCGGTATGCCCAGATTGGCGGCCCCCGCCCGGGACTCACGCAACGTTGCCATTCTGCCTTTCCTCAGTCCTTGTCCAGAGGTTCCCTTTCGGAGGCCCCGCGGACCTCGTGGGTCGGGCAAATTCTATCACACCAACTCGATCAGCGCCATGTCGGCGGCGTCGCCCCGCCGGTTGCCGAGCTTGAGGATGCGGGTGTAGCCCCCCGGCCGTTCGACGTAGCGCGGCCCGATTTCATCGAAGAGCTTGCCGAGCACTTCCCGGTCCGCGATGCGCCGCGCGACGAGTCGCCGCGCGTGCAGGTCTCCGCGCTTCGCCAGCGTGATGAGGCGTTCCGCATACGGCCTGAGCTCCTTGGCCTTGGCGGTGGTGGTGGTGATGCGCTCGTGGCGAAAGAGCGATGTGGCCATGTTCCTCAGCAGGGCCCTCCGGTGACTCGGGGACCGCGAGAGGTTCCTTCCCTTCTTCCGGTGACGCATGATTCTCGTTTCCTCGTTCGCTCCGCGCCTATTCCTCCGGAGCGGCGGCCGCTTCCTCCTCGACGTAGAACAGCTGTCCGTCCTCGCCCTGCTCCATTTTCATCCCGAACCGGAGGCCGTGCTCGTCGAGGAACTCGTAGATCTCCGTGAGGGACTTCCTGCCGAAATTGTCGATCCTGAGCATGTCCTCCTCGCTTCGGCTGATGAGGTCCCTCAGCGTGTGGATCGACTCCTTCTGGAGCGAGTTCCTGGAACGAACGCTGAACTCCGCGACGTCCTGGATCGGCTTGTCGATCAACTCGGCCGTCTCTTCGGGAACCGGGGTCAGCGCGGGCACGCGCTGTTCGGGAAGCCCCCCCTCGGCAAAGTAGAGCATGTACCGCAAGTGACGGCGCAACAGCTCCGCCGCATACCGGACCGCGCTCACCGGGGGCACCGAACCGTCCGTCTCCACATGAATGGTGAGCCGGTCGAAGTCGGTGCGCTGCCCCACCCTCGTTTCCTCGACGGTGAAGTTGGCGCGCAGGACCGGGTTGTAGATCGCATCGATCCGCACCAGGTCGACCGGGGCCGAGGACGGCAGCGGCTGCTGGTCGGCCAGAACGAATCCCCGCCCCTTGTTGACCCAGAGATTGATGTGGGTTTCCCGGTCGTCCTCCAGGGTGAGCAGGTGGTGATCCGGGTCGTGGATCGCAACCACTCCCGGGGCCCTGATCTTCCGGGCGGTCACGGGGCCCTTCTTTTTCACGTGGATTTCGAGGACCGCCTCTTCGATGTCGTCATCAAGGGACACCACCAGCGACTTCAGGTTCTGAATGACCTGATGGACGTCCTCCACGACGGACGGAATCGTCTGATGCTCGTGCACGACCCCCTCGATCCGGAAGGCCCACACCGCCGCGCCCCGAAGCGACGACAGGAGAACGCGCCGGACGGCGTTGCCCAGCGTATGGCCGTAGCCCCGTTCCAGCGGCTCGAGAATGAACTCGGCGGAGCGCCCGTCGGCGGACTCCTCGGCGATCTCGATGCGTTCGGGAAGCACGAGACCGGTCAGATCGATATCCAGATTCACGCTCGGTATTCCCCCTTGGTCATTTGCCTGCTTGCAGGGCGATCCATGAGGCCGGCCGGACCAGCCGGCTTCGCAGGTGGATCACTTGGAGTAGAGTTCGACGATCAACTGTTCCTGGGCCGCCAGCGGGATGTCTCCCCGCACCGGCTGGCGAAGGACCCTGCCCACCCGCTTCTTTTCGTCGAGGGCGAGCCAGTCCAGCAACTGGGGCCGGGTACGCGCACCCAGGCTCACGGCCACCGGCTCGAGGTCCCGCGACCGTTCCCGCAACGCGACCTCGTCGCCGGCGGACAGCCGGTAGCTCGGGATGTTCACGACCGAGCCGTTCACCTTCACGTGCCGGTGCCGGACGAGCTGCCGGGCCTGGCGGCGGCTAACGGCCAGGCCCATGCGGAAGACCACGTTGTCCAGCCGGCTCTCGAGCGCGACGATGAGGTTCTCGCCGGTGACCCCGGGTCGTCCCGCGGCGTACTCGAAGAGGTTGCGGAACTGCCTCTCGTGGAGCCCGTAGATCCGCTTGACCTTCTGCTTTTCCCGCAACTGAACGGCGTAGTCCGACTGCTTGCGGCGCCGGACGGAGGCCGGACCGTGATGGCCGGGCGGATACTGCCGTCGCTCGACGGGACACTTCTCGGTGTAGCACTTCGCGCCCTTCAGGAAGAGCTTCTGCCCTTCCCTCCGGCAAAGCTTGCAGACCGGTCCTGTATATCGTGCCATATGCGGGCTCGGAACTTTCTATACGCGGCGTTTCTTGGGTGGGCGGCAGCCGTTGTGGGGCAGAGGCGTGACGTCGTGGATGGACTCGACGACGAGCCCGGCCGAGGCCAGGGCCTGGATCGCCGATTCGCGCCCCGAACCCGGGCCCCGCACGCGGACCACGACCTTGCGGACACCCATCGCGACGGCTTCGCGTCCGACCTGTTCGGCCGCCATCGTCGCCGCGAAGGGCGTGGACTTCTTGGAGCCCTTGAACCCCGCCGTCCCCGCGGAGCCCCACACCAGGACGTTGCCGGCCTGGTCGGCTATGGTGATCAGCGTGTTGTTGAAGGTCGCCTTGATGTGGGCGACGGCCTCCGCCGCCACCACCTTCTTCGACTTTTTCGTCCTGCTCGTTCTGGGTGCCGCCAACCGGTACCTTCCTCCGGGGCAAATGGACCCCTCGACTGGATCCGTCGTGAGACTCTGGCGCCGCGCGCTACTTCTTGGGCGCCTTCTTCTTTCCCGCAATCGCCCGCCGCGGGCCCTTCTTGGTGCGGGCGTTGGTGTGGGTGCGCTGGCCCCGCACCGGAAGACCCCTGCGGTGCCGCAGACCCCGGTAGCAACCGATGTCCATGAGCCGCTTGATGTTCATGGACACCTCGGTCCGGAGCGTACCTTCCACCTTGTAGTTCTGCTCGATCTCCCGGCGAAGGCGGCTGGCGTCTTCCTCGGTGAGCTGGTGGGTGCGGAGGTCGGGGTCGATCCCGGTCGCCGCGAGAATCCGCTTCGACGAGGTCCGGCCCACGCCGTAGACGTAGGTCAACGCCACCTCGATCCGCTTGGCCCTGGGCAGGTCGATGCCCGCGATGCGCGCCATGATCCCTGCCTCAGCCCTGCCGCTGCTTGTGCCGGGGATTGCGGCTGCAGATGATCCGCACGACACCCTTGCGGCGGATGACGCGGCAGTACTCGCAGATGGGTTTCACGCTGGTCCGGACCTTCACGCCGAAGTACCCCCTTTGTTCGTTTCCATTCCCTTGAGGTGCATGCCCCTCAAGTAAGGGGCACAGCTTAAAAGGATAACGCTCATGGATGTTGGACGGTAGCCCCTGCCC
>CAZTOF010000305.1:0-3918 GCA_964615515.1 uncultured Gemmatimonadaceae bacterium | reverse complement strand
CTCGGCGGGGGGCGGGTGGTGGTCTTCTCCGAAGCCGGGGCCTTCTCCAACGAGCGCGCCGGCGACGATCCGCTGGCGGTCCTGGCGGTGCGCGCCGCCCTGGTCTACACCGGCGCGGCCGATACCGTCTTCTTCGACGAGTTCCACCAGGGGATCCGGGGCGATCGCAGCCGGGCCGAGGTGTTGAGGGATTTCTTCCTGGACAGCCCGGGGGGCCGGACGCTCCTGCACCTGGTCGCCGTCTGCTTCCTTGTCCTCGCCTCCGCGGGGATCCGCTTCGGCGCGCCCACGCCGGCGGTCGCGCCACCCGACCTGGAGCGCCGGTCGCCGCTGGAACACGTTTCGGCGCTGGGGGACCTGTACCGGAAGGCGGGTGCCTCGAACACCGCCGCGCTCCTGCTTCTGGCGCGGCTCGCCAGAACCGCGCGCCACCCGCCACCCCGCACCATCGCCGAGGCCGACGCGCTGCTGCGGCAACTCGACGCGACGGCAGGCCCCGACACCCCCCTGGCACGGGCGCGCAGGGGCTTGCAGGCGCATCCTCCCGACCTCGCGGCGATCGCCGCCGGAATCGACGAACACCACGCAGCCCGCGGATAGCAGCCCGTGGACGGAATCCCCCCGGCATTCGAGCGGCGATGCACTCGCGCTGGACCGCTTCGCCCACCTTGGTCAGGATGTAACGAGAACATTACATTTGGTCAACTACAGTATACATTTCGTCTCTCAGAAGCTGCGCTCCGCGTTGCTCCTCAGCCCAATAGCTGCTATTGGCCCCTCGTCGCGCCTTGCCAGCCCGGCGCCTCGCCGCTCTCGGGGCTCCATCCACGGACTGCCAGACCCGGCTCCCTTCCTCGGCGTCGCCCAGCACGGAGGCCCAATCCATGACACCACCCGACGCGGCCCTGCGCCTGCTCGGAGACCTCGAACAGGTCGTGCTCGGCCAGCAGGTCGTGCTCCGGCACATCATGATCACCCTCCTGGCCCGGGGCCACGCCCTGGTGGAGGGCGTCCCCGGAACAGCCAAGACGCTCGCGGTGCGCGCGCTGGCCAGGGGACTCGGACTCGACTTCGGCCGGGTGCAGTTCACGCCGGACCTGATGCCCACGGACCTCGTGGGCGTCAACGTCCTCGGGGATTCGGGCTTCACCTACCGCGCCGGACCCATCTTCGCCGACCTGCTCCTGGCCGACGAGATCAACCGCGCGCCGCCCAAGACGCAGGCGGCGCTGCTGGAGTCGATGGAGGAGCGGCAGGTGACCGTCGACGGCACGACGCGTGCGCTGCCCGCCCCGTTCACCGTCTTCGCGACGCAGAATCCGGTGGAGTACGAGGGCACCTACCCGCTCCCCGAGGCCCAGGTCGACCGCTTCCTGATGAAGGTCGTGGTCGACTACCCGCCGGAGGAGGCGGAGCGCGAGATCCTCGACCGGCACGAAGGCGGCTTCAGGGCGGATGACGAACAAACCTACCCGATGGGCGATCCCGCCACCCGCGAGGAGCTGCTCGCGATGCGCACCGCCGTGAACCGGGTCCACATGGACGAGCGGGTGCGCCGCTACGTGACCGACATCGTGCGCGCCACCCGCAACGACGCCGCCTTCGTGCTGGGTGCCAGTCCCCGCGCCGGCGTGGCGCTCTTCCAGGCCGCGCGCGCGGAAGCGTACCTGCGCGGCCGCGACTTCGTCACCCCCGACGACGTCAAGGCGCTCTCCTTCCCGGTCCTCAGGCACCGGGTCGTGCTCACCGCCGAGGCGGAGGTCGAGGGCCGTTCCTCCGACGACGAACTGCAATCGCTGCTGGAGACGCTGGAGGCTCCCCGGTAGTGAGGCCGGCGCTGATCCCGGGCGGGCGAACCCTGGTGCTGCTCCTGGGGGCTTCGTTCCTCCTGCTCGTCGACACGGGGCTGGCGCTCGCGGCGGATGCCCTGATCCTGCTGGCCATGTGGGCGGACGGAAGGCGGGTTCGTCCACCCGAAGCGGCGCGCGAAGTGCCCCGGATCTCGGCGCTGGCCGCGGTCACCGATGTGGCGCTCACACTGACAAACCCCGGCGACCGGGCCGTCTCGGTGAAGGTCACCGACGACCTCGACCCGTGCCTTAGGCGCATCCCCGGAGAAGGCGGGGTGGACGAATGGGAGAAGGGTCTCCCCGTGGAGGTTCCGGCCCGCGCGTCCGTGCGCTGTCGCTACCGGGTGACTCCGCGCACCAGGGGGTTCCTGAAGCTGGGAACGATCCACCTGCGGACGCTGTCGCCGTGGGGGCTGGCGTGGCGGCGCTCGGGCGTCGAGGTCTCCGACACGCTGCAGGTCCAGCCGGGCGTGCGGGATCTGCTGCGCGACCGGAGCGGGTTCGCGATCCGGCGCCGTCTGCGCACGCCGGGACTGCGCCGCAACCGCCAGTGGGGCGAGGGCCGCGAGTTCGAGAGCCTGCGCGACTACGCCCGGGGCGACGACCCCCGCACCATCGACTGGAAGGCATCGGCGAAGCGGCGGAAGTACGTGGTGCGCAACTACGAGGCCGAGCGCAGCCAGAACATCGTGCTCGCCATCGACGCCGGACGCCACATGCGGGAGCGCCTTTCGGCGGTGCGCGAACGGATCGACTACGCGCTCGGGGCGTGCATGATGCTGGCCGGCAGGGCGCAGAACTTCGGCGACCGCATCGGGGTGCTGGTCTTCGACGACCGGGTCCGCCACGTGTCGCCCCCGCGCCGCGCCGACCCGCCGGCGCTGGCCGGGGTGCTGGCCGGGGTGGAGACGCGGCTGGTCGAGCCGAACTACCCGCTGGCCTTCGCCAGCCTGGGCCGGACCTTCCGCAAGCGGTCGCTGGTGATCCTCTTCTGCGACGTGATCGACGGGTCGGTGTCGCGGGCGCTGGTGAGTTCGCTGAGCCGGATCGGACGCGCGCATCTGCCGCTGGCCATCGCCATTCGCAACCCGGCGCTGGAGGCGGCCGCGACGGGCGAGGCGGGGAAGGCGGAGGACGCCCGAAACTCCGCGGGGGGTTCCTCCACCGGGACCTGGTACCGGGCCGCGGCCGAGGAGCTGGTGCAGGCACGGGCCACCACCCTTCAGGTGATGCGCCAGTCCGGAATTCTGGTGGTCGACACCCCGCCGGGCGACACCCTGGTGCGCACCCTCGACAAGTACGTCGAGATCAAGGAGCGGGGGCTGCTGTAGCGGTCCGTCCCGCGAAGCCGAAGTAAAGCACCATGAGCACCGCCGTGCCGCCCCCGAAGGTGAACTTGGCCGCCGCCGGCAGCCCCGACGGCGAGTAGAAGCCCTCGACCACCCCCGCCACCACGAGCATCAGCGACGCACCCGCCACGAGGGAGAGGAAGGCGCGGCCCCGTTCGCGGAGCGCCTCCGCGCGGGTCCGGCGTCCCGGCATCAGCAGCGCCGACCCCAACCCGAACCCGCCACCCGCGCCGATGCAGATCGCCCCCAGTTCCAGGAAGCCGTGTGAGAAGACGAAGGCGAGGATCACGCCGAGCACACCCTCGTTGGCGTACGCACCCAGGGCGCCGCCGATCATGATGCCGTTGAGAACCAGGATGAACAGGGTGCCCGCACCCGCCGGAAGGCCTCCCGCGAAGGCGAACAGGGTGACGCCGATGTTGTTGGTGATCACGGCGGAAGAGAACACGGGCATCTCGATCGCTTCGACATCGTGCTCCAGGTAACGCGTGTCGATGTCTCCCTTGACCGTGTTCTCGGCGCGCGTCAGCATCCCGGGCCCCACCAGGGAGCGCGCCAGGCGGGGGTCGTCGTGCACCGCGGCATAGGTGGCCAGCATGGGGCCGAAGAGGAGGAGGGCCGCGAGGAGGATGTGGCGGTGGAAGCGGCGCGCCGCCCGCGGGAATTCCGCCATCACCCAGTGCCCGAGCGAAACCGCCACGCGGCCCCGCGCCCGGTAC
>CAZTOF010000304.1:0-1945 GCA_964615515.1 uncultured Gemmatimonadaceae bacterium | reverse complement strand
AGGTGGAGGAGCCGGTCGCAGGGGTTGTCCGTCCGCCAGTCCATGGCGATGGCCCATTCCATCACCGCGCGGACCCGCATGTGAACGAGCCGGGCCGTGGGACCCTTCGTGTGCCAGAGGGGGGTGAGGATATCCAGCACGTCGGCGCTCGTCACCTCCGAGACGGGCAGCTTCCCGATGCGCGGGAAGGCGTGGAGTTCCAGACTGCGGGGCCAGCTCCTCACGTGCTCCGCGCTGCGCCAACCGGCGCGCTTCTGCTCCAACACCCGCTTGGCGGCCTCGGCGAATGTGGGAACGCCTGCGGAACGGCGCTTCTCGGCCAGCGGGTCTCCGCCGTCGCGGGCGAGCTTCCGGTTGGCCAACGCCTTGTCGCGCGCCTCGGCCAGCGCGACCAGTTGGACGCTGCCGAGCCCGAGCTCCCGCTTGCGGCCCCGGACCACGAGCCGCTGGATCCAACTCCGCGTCCCGGTCTTCTGGACGTAGAGGTAGAGGCCGTTCCCGTCGCAGTACCGACCAGGCGGTGCGGAGCGCACGAAGGCGGCCGACAGCCGCTTGTGGGGATGGCGGCCCTTGGGCTTGCCCGGCGGGCGCTTGGCGGGTGCAGTCATTACGTTATCCATCCCCTAATCGTAATGGGGATGGAACGGGATTGCAAGGAACGTCTCTGGCGTCATGGGATAGGACATATCCTACCTAACTGATTGCTATTACAGGCAGTTATGAACCTATCTGGATGACCTCGGATGCTACTGGATTCTAGATGCACGTTTAGTTTCTCGCGCACGGGACCGGGTCGGCGCGGGCTGCGGCCAAGTACCTCCTCGGGGAGCAGGACGCGTCCGGGAAGCCGCGCGAGGGCGTCGAAGTCCTGCGGGGGAACCCCGACATGGTGGCCGCAGTCGCCGATTCGCTGGAGTTCGAGCACAGGTACACGTCCGGCGTGATCGCCTGGGCGCCGGACGACCACCCCACCGACGAGCAGATCGAGGCGGTACTGGACGCCTTCGAGAAGACGGCCTGGGCGGGGCTGGAGCCCGACCGCCACGCATGGGCGGCGGTGCTGCACCGTGAGGAGGGCGGAGGCGCCCATGTCCACGTCCTCGCGGCCCGGTGCGACCTGGAGACCGGCCGCAGCCTCAACATCGCGCCTCCGGGGTGGCATCGGACGTTCGATCCGCTCCGGGACGCCTTCAATCACGAGCACGGCTGGGGTCGCCCGGACGACCCGGCCAGGGCCAGAGTGCAGCAGCCCGGACACTGCGCCTACATCGAAGCGGCGCAGCTGCGAACCGGGCTCCGGCTCGAACCCTCCCCACGCGGCCTGATCCGCGACTACCTGATCCAGCGCGTCGAGCACGGCATGGTGAGCAACCGCCACGATGTCGTCGCCGCACTGCGGGAGGCGGGCCTCGAAGTGCCGCGCCAAGGCAAGGACTACATCACCGCGCTGGACCCCGAGAGCGGGGGCCGGTGGCGGCTGAAAGGAGAACTGTATGGGGAGAACTTCGACCGCGAACGATTTGACCGGTCGGCTACGGAAGCGGCTGGAGAGCGAACGCAGGGAGATCGAGGAGTTGACCGCGAACGAGCTGAAGCGGCTCGCCGAGAACTCGCGGCGCGTTGCGAGGAACGCGCTCAGTACCATCGAGCGCGATACGGAGGTGGCGGTCGGGAACGTGCGCGAGTTGCTGGCCAAGGCGTGGCTCCGGCCCCTGATCGTCGGCCTGAGCCTTTGGCTCGGTTTCTTCGGCGGAAGCTGGGCGACGATGCGCTGGTTGGCGGGGAGCATTCAGGACCGGATCGAGACGCTCGCCGAACTGGACTACGACATCCAAGACGCGCGGCAGACGCTCGCGCAACTGGAGGTGGACACCTGGCGGGTCGCGCTGCTGGAGATCGAAGGCGAGCGGGTCGTGGTGCTGCCAGCGGGGACGCTGGACAACAC
>CAZTOF010000303.1:0-4146 GCA_964615515.1 uncultured Gemmatimonadaceae bacterium | reverse complement strand
CCGCGGCTGCAGCCCGACATCGTGCGCACGGCCACGGGAGTGGCGCTCCGGATTCCGTGAGGGGCGGGGCGGGAGCCGCGCAACCTGGGGCCCGTGGACGGAACCCCCTCGGCAGGGGGACGCAGGGAGGGGAGGCGGGGTGAGGTGATGACGGCCGTTCAAAGCCCGTGGCTAACCGTCCTTCAGCTCTTTCACCGCGTCCAACAGGTCAAAGTGAATGTACTCCTCGTACGCGTCCCGGACCGGCAGTGCGATCGCCCTCTCCAGCATCTCCAGGGCTCGCTCCCTGCCACCCTCCTTGTCCAGTTCGGGCAGCCTGATCGCGTACTCGTACATCACGACCTTCGACTCGGGCGCCAGCTCCAGAGCGCGCTCGTAGTAGACGACGGCCTCCTCCTTCTTTCCCCCGTACATCCGCCGAGCGATGAAACCGGACGCCGCGATATCCGCATGCCAGCCGCCGAAGCCCACGTGGGCGCCGACGTGGTCGCGATCGAGGGCCAGGGTGGCTTCGAGCAGATCGCGGACCTTGCCTCCGAGGCCCTTGCGCAGTGCGGTGATCGTGCCCGCGCGCTTGGCGTACCTGCCGACGGCGTGGACGGATTGGTAGTACGCCTCCGGGTTGGTCGAGTCGGCGCTCACGGCCTCGTCGCCCATCTTCATCGCCCGTTCGATGATCTCGTCCCATTCCTCCTCGGGCGCCTCGTAGTGGGCGTACACCGCGAGCGACCGGGCCGCCAGGGCATAGCCGTCGGAGGTCCCGAGCGCTTCGCCGAGTTCGGCCGCCTCCAGGAAACGGCCGTCCGCGAAGGCGGCCCTCGCTTCGTCGATCGACTGTGCGCTCGCGTCGGATGCGAGGAGCGCGAGGCCGCACATGGCGGCGAGCCGGGGCAACCGGATCGAGGTCATTTCAGGCTTTCCCGCTGAGCGTTCCCGCAGGTGACGTGGTTCCATTTCGTTGGACAGCCCGAACTTAAGGTGGCCTCGCGTGGGATTCCAGAGCCGGTCTGCGGTGTTTCCGGGGCCGAAGCCGTCTCAGCGAATCGCGGGGGGCAGCCTCCGCACCACCACGGTGGCCACGTCGAATTCGTCCAGCTCGATGAACGCCGCCATTCCATCCGGGCCAAAGGCATCCGGCATCTTCACGGCATCCGTGCGGAAGGTGCCCACGTACTCTCCCTCGGCGGTCAGGATGTCGATGGGGCCGTCGCTCTCCGGTTCCTCGCCGCGGCGCTGGACCCATATGCGGCCTTCCCAGGTGGCCGAGAGTCCGCGAACGACAGGGATTTCGGGAAAGAAGGCGGGCTCGGGCAACTCGAAGGAGAGGGCGATGGGCACGTTCGCGCCCTCCGTTGTCGTGGCGCTGCCGGTGGTCCTTCCGCGACCCCGGCCGGACCGCTTCTCCTTGTATTCCTCCTTGATCGACTCCGTCACCGGCTCCGGGCGGAAGGGCCGGGTGATGACCCGCTGCACTGCGGGGCCGCCCGGGCGCGTGATCTTCAACGCGTACGCCGAGGAGTCCGAGTAGACCAGTCCCCCATCCGGCAGGACGCCCATGAGGATCTCCGGCTCGAACCGGCTCGGCATGGCGAAGCCTCCCAGCATGTCGCCGAGGCTCACCGTGCCGCCCAGCACCTCGATGCTCGCCTCGATTTCCTCGCCGCCCCGCGGCGGCAACCACCCCAGCGCCACCGTATCGGTGTCCACGACCTCGCCCGCGAGCCCAAGCCGGGTGACGGGGCGCGACGGGGTGGCGGCGGTGTCGCCCGCGCCTCCATCGAGGTCCGGCTTGAAGAGCGCGCCGCCGCGAGGATCCGCGTGAATCCCGGAAACGACGGTCACATTGCCGCGCTTCTCCGCGAACCGCACCATGCGCACGTAGGTTCCGGACGGGTCGAAGACCTGGTACGCGTCGTGGCCGCCGTCCCTCACAACCGTGGTCCCGTCCCGCAGAACCACCATGTTGCCCGCCCGCTTGAATTCGCCCGGCCCTTCGCCCACGGACCCGAATTCGCGCACGAACGCGCCGGTCCGGTCGAAGACCACGATGCGCGCATCCCGCGAGCCGGAGCCTCCGGAACGGTCGAACAGGTACAGGTTGCCCGCCGCGTCGAACCCGAGCCTCCTGACCTCGCCGAACATCTCCCAGGACTGGCCGGCGATGACGCCGACACGGTAGATCTCCTCGAAGTCGGGCTCGATGTGCCCGTCACGCCCGGTCACCTCGACGACCCGCTGGGCGGAAAGGGTGGGGGTGGCGAAGAGGAACGCGACCGATGCGGCCGCCCCGATCAGTGTGCACGGGCTGAATCTCATGGTAGGACGCTCGCTTTCTCCGAGGTGATCGTGCGGGGTCGCTGCGGGGTCCCGGGCCGGGTTCAACCGCCCTTTCCCCTGGATAGTCGATTCGCGGTGCATGGTTGTCCCCGATCGGCAAGAGATGCACATTCGCCCGGGCCCGGAGGCCCACTCCGACATCTCCCCCACCCGGAGGAATTCGTGAACCGACCCAAACTGTCGCCTGCGGTCCTCGCCCTGCTGACGACCGCCCAGCTTCCCGCCTGCGGACAGGAACCCGCCTACAATCCCATGCTTCTCGCACCCGACTCCCTGACCGAAACCGCCCCCGATGTCTTTCGGGCCAGCTTCGAGACATCCAGGGGTAACTTCGTCGTCGAGGTCCACCGCGACTGGTCGCCCAACGGCGCCGACCGCTTCTATAACCTGGTTGCCAACGGCTACTACGACAATGTCCGCTTCTTCCGCGTGATCGCCGGATTCATGGCCCAGTTCGGCATCCACGGCGACACCGCCGTGTCCGCCGCGTGGCGGTCACACAGGATCGACGACGATTCCGTCAAGCAGAGCAACACGCGGGGATTCGTCAGCTATGCCATGGGAGGCCCCAACACGCGCACCACCCAGGTCTTCATCAACTACGTGGACAACAGCCGGCTCGACGGCATGGGTTTTTCGCCCTTCGGCCAGGTGGTCGAAGGGATGGAGGTGGTGGACTCCCTCTACTCCGGGTACGGGGAGAGCAAACCGCGGGGTCGGGGGCCCGAGCAGCGGAAGATCCAGGATGAGGGCAACGCCTACCTGAAAAGGGACTTCCAGCACCTCGACTTCGTGAGGACGGCGACCATCGTCCCGCGGTAGGGTGCGCGACGCCGGCATCGCCAGACCCGGGGCTCACCGACGGGCGGCGGCCGGGCCGGCTGTTCCTGCTTACCGCCCCTCCCGCGCCGCCAGTTCCGCCTGCACCAGCTCCTGGATGAACCCGTCGTAGACGTCGGCCACATGCAGTTCGGCCGCCCTCGCCAGCAGCTGCCCCGCCCGCTCGGTGCCCGCATCCTTGTCGAGATCCGGAAGTCTCACGGCGTACTCGTACATCGCAACTCTCGAATTCGGCATCAGTTCCAGGGCGCGCTCGAATAGTTCGACGGCCTTCTCGCGACTGCCCCCGTACATCCACCGGGCCATCCGTCCGGCGTCGTGGACATCGGCATGCCATCCGCCCAGGGCCAGAATCGCATCGGCGAAGCCGGGGTCGAGGGCGATCGCGGCCTCCAGCAGGTCGCGGATCTTCCCCATCGTGCCCTTGCGAAGGACGGTCACCTTGCCGTTGTGTTGGGCGAACCGGCCGTAGGCGTGGGCGGCCTGGTAAAGGGCTTCGGGGTTGGCCGAGTCGGCACTCACCGCCTCCTCGGCCACCCGAATCGCGCGGTCGATGATCTCCTTCCGCTCCTCGTCGGTCGCGACGTAGTGGGCGTATATCGACAGCGATCTCGCCGCCAGGGCGTAGCCTTCGGAGGTCCCCAGCGCCTCGCCGTGCTCCGCCGCGTCCAGGAAACGGCCTTCGCCGTAGGCGGCTCTGGCGTCGTCGTACGATTGCGCGCCGGCGTCGACGGCGGGGAGGGCGAGGTTCGCGATCGTGGCGAGGTGGGCGGCTGCGGCCAGATGGGTGAACCGGTTGGCGATCATCGCGAAGGGGCGGACGGCCGAATCGGCAAAGGCGGACGCGCCGGCGTTCGAGTTCATGGTGCGGACGGCCGCCTGGGGCGGCAAGGTGCGGGGGGCGGTGTGGAGCGAGGTGGAGCGAGGTGGAGCAAGATGCGGGGGTGTGGACGATTCCGGCAAGCCGGA
>CAZTOF010000302.1:0-1538 GCA_964615515.1 uncultured Gemmatimonadaceae bacterium | reverse complement strand
TTCGCCGCGGAATGCACCGACGTGCACGTGGGGGTGGAAGGACCAGCCGTTGTTCCCGATTCGGGCGACCGGGTCGCCTGCCCGCACGGTGTCGCCCTGGGATACGGTTACCTCGCGGACATGGGCGTATACGACGTGGATGTCCGTCGGTTCGCCGTCGACCAGCAGCTGGAACCCGATGGCGCTCGAGCGTCCTGATCCCATGACCCCGGGGAGTGTGGTTTCGGGATTGATCTGGACGCCGATCACGACTCCGTCGAAGGGTGCCAGCAGCGGCTCGCGCCAGCTGTGCCAATCCTCGTTGCGGGTTCCGTCTCCCGCATACAGCGACAGCAGGTTGCCGTCCGGCCCGCCGTTCCTCCGCACCACGACGCAGTCGGCGCCGAGAGCGTCGGGTACGTGGTCCTCCGCGCCGAGCGGGTGTTCGGAGCACTGGAACAGGGCCGCGACGGGCGGGTGGATCGTGATCGCCTCGATCGTGTCGGAATGGGCGGCGATTGGTGTGGGCGTCGGCGGCGTGAGTATGGCCGCCAAGGCGATTGCGTGGAGTGGTTCAAGCATCGTGCTGGTCCTTTCCGGAGCTTCGAGACGACCGGAGCCCTGCAGGGGGCACCATCGAAGTCAAGGCTCCCTCACCCGCCGCAGGAATTCCTCGGCGGTCTCGCATTCGATCACGGCGTCCGCGACCAGCCCGATATCTTCCTGGTCGGAGAGCCTCGCCAGCACCGGCAGGAGCTGTTTGGCGGCCTGGGAACCGAATCTGCGGCTGGCCATCCGGTGGACCAGTTCGCGCTCCCGCTGTATCGATGCTCGCCGCTCCCGCTCGATACCCTTCTCGATGCCCTTCCGCAGCCACAGCTGATCCCGCTCCTCGCCCCACTTCCGGGCCCGCTCGATCAACGTCATCGTTCCCTTCTCCTCTCTTCTCCTTCGCAGCGTTCGCTGGAGCTTCTCGCCCTTCGGACCATGCCGCAGCGTCAATACCTGTTCGATCCACTCCCAGAAGGCAGCGTCCAGTTCCGGCTCCCCGACCGCCGCGAGCCAGTCCGACAGCGCAACGATCAGCGGTTCCAGCCGCTCCGCCGTAGGAGCCTGCTCGAACCTCGCGATCATCGCGAGCACGTTATCCGGCGGCAGCGAGGCCGGATCCTGCGTCCGATTTTCGATGAGAAGATACCGGAGCCGGGGACGGTATCCAAGCGGTTCGCCGGGCAACGGGGCAAGCAGGTCGCCGATATCGGTCGCCGCGGTCCAGCGCCGGTCTCCGTTGTAGATGACCACGGGCAGAACGAAAGGGTTCTCGCCGCCCGGCCCTCCGCCGGGAACCCCCTCGACTGCATGGTGGTAGAGACCCTGCGGCTGCACGGTCCGCCCACCTCGGCCACGACCGCGCTTCTGGTGGCCCGTCAGCGGGAATCGTACAATACGGGGCGCACTTTCCCTCCCCACCCCAACCCGACCGGAACCCCCATGAGCCAGCGCCGCGACCACTGGAGCTCCAACGCAGGCCTCGTCCTCGCCGCCACCGGCAGCGCGAT
>CAZTOF010000301.1:0-1730 GCA_964615515.1 uncultured Gemmatimonadaceae bacterium | reverse complement strand
CGGACCACCTCCGGATGGCCGCCGCGCGCGGCGGCCATCCGGAGGTGGTCCGCGAGCTACTCGGTCACGGTTGCGACCCCAGCCACCCGGAGGAACTCGCGCCCGAGGGGCACGCGCTCTGGTTGGCGTGCGCGCGTGGCGATGCCGCCATGGTCGAGGTGCTCCTCGAACACGGGGCCGACCCCAACTCCGCCCCCGACTCGTCGGACAGCTGCCTGGGCATCGCGGTCGCCTGGGCGGGTGACGCGGCTACCACGATCGAGCGCCTCCTCCGCGACCATGGCGCCACCACGCCGCTCTGGTCCATGACCACCGCCGATCTGCGTGCCGCCATCACGGCCGGGGCGGCGGCCACGCGCGCGCCCGATTTCGCCGAGGAAGTCTTCGCACGCAACGACCTGCCCCTCGCCGAACTCCTGCTCGAGGCCGATCCGAACGCGGCCCGCCGCCTCCACGGGGGCTCCCTCCGCCGGGGAGATCCGGACGTCAGCGTCACCTCCCGCCCCGTCCTCGAGTGCCTGTTGGCCGCGGGCTTCGACCCCGACCGCCCCGACTGGCAGGGCAGGACCGCGCTCCACCACTACGCCGGGCGCGGCGTCATCCCCAACGCCCGCCTGATGCTCGAGCACGGAGCCGACATCGACGCCCTCGACGACCAGTACCACGGCACGCCGCTCGCCTGGGCCGCCCGCAAGGGGCAAGAGGACATGGTCCGGTTCCTGCTCACGGCGGGAGCCGATCCCGCGCTTCCCTGCGATCTGCCGCCGGCTACCCCGCTTGTCCGCGCCCGGGCCGCGCGTCACGAACGGATTGTCGCGATTCTGGAGGAAGCCTCTCGTTAGGCGCGGGCCGGCGCCGC
Organism: uncultured Gemmatimonadaceae bacterium; assembly: GCA_964615515.1. Taxonomy (GTDB): domain Bacteria; phylum Gemmatimonadota; class Gemmatimonadetes; order Longimicrobiales; family Gaopeijiaceae; genus Bin94. Next base: position 871 of record CAZTOF010000301.1, on the reverse strand, counting down.
GTTCTCGTCCCGAAGACACCCGATCATCGGAGTGACCGCTCTCCGTACTTCATGCGAGGCGGTCCCCTCCCTCCCCGTGCTTCACCCGAGAGATTCCTCCATGGCTTCCCGCGCCGCGGCCTCGAGTCCCCAGGGGATATCGGAGTCGCGATAGAGGGCAGCCCCGTTTGACAGCATGGTGCGTTCACGCGTCGATCGGGCGCCGGGATGCTTCCAGGTATCTGCCCACCCGCGCTGCTTTGGTGCATCGGCCCGCTCAACCTGCTTCGGCGCGTCCGCCAGCATTCTTCCCTTTGGCGTGAAGAACAGCACCGTCCCATCGCTGTTCACGGACACCTTGATTCGCCCCTCGTGAACGGCGCGATGGTGCCGCCGACAGAGCAGCAGCGTGTTCCGAAGGCTCGTCTCACCCCCGTCGGCCCAGTGTTTCACGTGATGCGCCTCGGTGAACCTGCACCCACACCCGGGAAAGCGGCATCCGCGGTCCCGCTCCTCCAGCGCCCGCCGGATGTGCGGTGGAATCGTGCGCGTCCTGCGGCCCACGTTCAGCATCGACCCGTCCTTCGCGTGGACCATAGCGACCACCGCGGCATCGCAGGCCATGCGCCGCGACGTTTCCGCGGCAACGCGGATCCCGTCCAGATCCGAGCGTCCGGGCTCACCCTCCGCCCCGAGAGTCGCCGCATCGCAATGGACCATGACCTGGTAGCGCTCCGCCCGGGTGCCGGACTCGACATCGCGCGAGGACTCGTTCCCCCCGAACCCCGCCGCCAACGCCCGCTCCGCGAGCAGCCCCACGGCATCCGCCCGCCGTTGCTTCGGCTCCGGGCGCGCCGAGCCGGCCTCGCGCCTGACACTGCTTCCACTTCCC
>CAZTOF010000300.1:0-4426 GCA_964615515.1 uncultured Gemmatimonadaceae bacterium | reverse complement strand
GTGGGGGAGGGGGTGCCGGCCGAGGGGGTGCGGCCCATCGCCCGGCCCTCCCCCACCCAGGCACTCCAGCGCCTCACGAACCTCCAGCGCGCCCCCCACGGTGCCGCCCAGCGGCCGGTCCATGGCCGACAGCACCGCAGTCACCGCCAGGCCACGCGCGGCCCCCACGCCGACCATGGCACCCGCCAACGCGCGGGCGTCCTCGATGCGCGCGAGGAACGCTCCCTCGCCCACCTTCACGTCGAGAACCAGGCCGTCCAGGCTCTCGGCCAGCTTCTTGGACATGATCGACGCCGTGATGAGCGGAATCGACGGTACGGTGGCGGTTACGTCCCGCAGCGCGTAGAGCCTGCGGTCCAGGGGGACGATCTCGTCGGTCTGACCGAACATCGCGCATCCCACGGACTCGAGGATCCGGTCGACGCGTTCCAGGGAGAGACGGGTGCGGAGGCCCGGAATCGACTCGAGCTTGTCCAGTGTGCCGCCGGTGTGTCCGAGTCCCCTTCCCGACATCATGGGCACGACCAGTCCCAGTTCGGCCGCCAGGGGCGCGAGAACCAGCGAGACCTTGTCCCCCACGCCACCGGTGGAGTGCTTGTCCACGCGGGGACCGCGCGACGCGACCCGCTCCAGGACCGCCCCCGAGTGCAGCATGACGTCCACCAGCACGTCCATCTCGGAATCGTCCAACCCGTTGAAGTGGACGGCCATGAGGAACGCGGCCATCTGGTCGTCTCCGACGCGGCCGCCGAGATAGCCATCGAGGAGGGCCTCCAGCTCGGACGCCGAGAGGGCGCGCCCGTCCCGCTTGCGGGCGATCAGCTGCTGCGGGATCACCCTGGCAGGGAGCTACCGGACGGCCGGAATGATCAGCTCCAGGTGGTCGTCCGGGTCGACCGACAACGTCTCGGTCAGCACCGTGGACCCGGCCAGGAGTCTGATCCTGAGTTGAAGGTACGGCAGGTGCCACTCGAACCTGAAGGTGGCCTTGCTCTTGCCGTTCACGATGCCGAGGCGCTTCGAGCCATGTTCGGGGGAGGTGTAGACCGTCGCCTGGTGGAAGTTGTCGTTCCTCACCAGGAGCTCGATCAGTTGCTTGCCCGTCGCGCCCTCTGCCAGCGGGTTTTCCGATCTGCCGCCCATGGCCGCGCACCCGGCGAGGCCGGCGGCGGCCAGCAGCGCCGCGAAGAAGAGGGTCCTGCGGTTCGACGTCGCCCGAATGGCTGATTGGTGATCGAACATGACGGAACTCCGTGTCTCGATGTGGATGCGATCCTGGTTGTCATACCCCTCCGAACCGCTCAGGCTCCATTCCCTCGCGGGCGGACCCCCGTTCAGCCACGCTCACCGATGGGCACGAAATCCCGCCGGGCGCGCCCCTTGAAGACCTGTCGCGGCCGGGCAATCTTCTGCTCCCGGTCCTGGACCATCTCCTCCCATTGGGCCAGCCACCCCACCGTGCGCGGAATCGCGAACAGCACCGGGAAGAGCTCCACCGGGAAGCCCATGGCCTGGTAGATGAGCCCCGAATAGAAGTCGACGTTGGGGTACAGGTTGCGCTTGACGAAGTACTCCTCCTGGAGTGCGATCTTCTCGAGCTCGAGGGCGATGTCGAGGAGGGGGTTGCGCCCGGTGACCGCGAAGACGTCGTCGGCGGCCTGCTTGATGATCGTCGCCCGGGGGTCGTACGCCTTGTAGACCCGGTGCCCGAACCCCATCAGCCTGCGCTCGCCGCGCCGCACGCTCTCCATGAAGTCCGGGATGTTGTCGGTCGTGCCGATCTCGACCAGCATCCGCAGCACGGCCTCGTTGGCGCCCCCGTGCAGCGGACCGTAGAGCGCGGCCATCGCCCCGGCCATCGCCGAGTAGGGATCCCCCCGGGAGCTCCCGATCACCCGCATGGCGGTGGTCGAGCAGTTCTGTTCGTGGTCCGCGTGCAGGATGAAGAGGATGTCCAGAGCGCGCACCAGCGCGGGCGGCGGCCGGTACTCCCGGCCTCCGATCCGGAAGAGCATGTTCAGGAAGTTGGCCGTGTAGGAGAGTCCGTTCTCCGGGTAGACGTACGGCAGCCCCTTGTGGTGCCGGTAGGCGAAGGCGGCCAGGGTGGGCATCTTGGCGAGCAGGCGAACCATCTGGGCCCGCCGGTTGGCGGCGTCGTCGATGCGCTTGGCCTCGGGATAGAAGGTGGAGAGCGCCGCCACCGTCGAGATCATCATCCCCATGGAGTGGGCGTCGTAGCGGAACCCCTGGAGGATGGTCGTGACGTTCTCGTGCACGTAGGTGTGGTACGTGACCTGGTGCACGAAGTCGTCAAGCTCCGCCCGCGTGGGCAGTTCGCCGTTCAGGATCAGGTAGCACACCTCGAGGAAGGTCGACCGTTCGGCGAGCTGCTCGATGGGGTATCCGCGGTACTCGAGAATCCCCTTGCCCCCCTTCACGTCGGTGATGCGGCTGGTCGTGAAGGCCGTGTTGGTGAAACCGGGATCGTAGGCCATCATCCCGAAGTCGCCGTCGTTCACCCTGATCTGGCGGAGGTCCATGGCGCGGATGACGTCGCCGTCCAGGACATCCACTTCGTATTGCCGGCCGGTGCGGTTGTCGGTGATGGTGAGGGTGTTCCTGGTGTCGTTCGCGGACATCGGGTCTCCGGGGACCGGCGAAGCGCCGGATGAGGGGCTCGGGATTAAAGTCAGGGCCCTTATTCTACTAGGGGACAAGGGTCCCGGTGAAGGGGCGGCGGTTCGCGGGCGCGGCGCGTTGGCGCCCCTTCGACGGAACGCGAATCCGCGCAACCGGAACCCTTCGACCGCCTTGCTCCGTTCCGGCAAGCGGGGCTGTGGCTTTCTGGCCCTGTGGACGAAAGCGCGGGCGGCGAGGCCCGCTACCGCGACCCGCGCGGGTCCACCTGCTCGAAGACCGTGCGGTTGCCCTTCCCGTCGAAGGCGATCACGTCGTACGGCTGTGGGTTCGGCCCCTCCATCCCGGGAGACCCGGTCGGCATTCCGGGAACGGCGATTCCCGCGACCTGCGGCTTCTCCTCCAGGAATCTCCTGACGACCCGCGCCGGGACGTGACCCTCGATGACGTAGTCGCCGGCCACCGTGGTATGGCACGACGACAGTGGCAACGGGACCCCGGTGCGCTGCTTCACCGCGGCCATGTCGGTCGTGTTCTCGACGGTCACCTTGAAGCCCGCCGCCTCCATGTGGGTTACCCACCTGGCGCAACACATGCAACTCGGCGACTTGTAGACGTGGATCGCGGTCGCCGGTTGGGGGTCCGGGGACCGGAACGACACCACCAGGACGATGCCTCCGAGCACCAGGGCGGCCGTAGAGAGCTTCTTCATGTTCATGGGTATCCTCCACGCGTTGGAACCGGGACTCCGTGGACTCTATACGCCCGGACGCATCGGCGGTCGAATGCCGCGGGGTTCTCTCCACAGGGTCCCCAAGCGCGGCGATGTCCCTTCGCGGGCCACCGTCACGCAGAATGCCGAGGGAGGGACTCGAACCCTCACGCCCGCAAGGGCAAAGGTTTTTGAGACCTTCGCGTCTACCGGTTCCGCCACCTCGGCGCCGGGATGGACAACCATTCTACAGAAGCCGACGAGGACGGTGAAGGGGCGGCCAACGAGGTAGGCGCAGGATCACGGCGTTGTCCGCGCACCTGCACCGCTGGGGGCGGGGAGTCTCGGCCGCAGGGGGGCTCCCGGCCATGAGCGTTCCCCCGCAACAGTCACCGCATCGCAACTCGAGGCCGGGACTGCGGAGCGGGCACTCCCGGCCATGCCGGATCCGCTCGGTCGCCGCACCCGGAATCCGGGCGTGGAATCCGGCCGAATTCGGTGCCTGTCCGCCGTCGCAACCCTCCGCTATCCTTCGAAGAGACCCATCGTTGCCAACCCGAGCGGAGCCACTGCCGCATGTCTTCCCGTCCAACCGACCCCTTCGGCGCCCTCGCCACCGTGGGGCTCGCCGAGGGACCCACCTCGTTCTACCGTCTGAACCGCCTGGAAGAGGAAGGCCTCGCCACCCTCGACCGCCTCCCCTTCTCCATCCGCGTCCTCCTCGAGAACGTGCTGCGCAATGCCGGCGACGGCCACGTCACCGCCGAACACGTCGAAGCGGTCGCGGCCTGGAGCCCCACCAACGCGGGCGCCGACTTCCCCTTCATGCCCACCCGGGTCGTGCTGCAGGACTTTACCGGCGTGCCGGCGATCGTGGACCTCGCCTCCATGCGTGACGGGATCCGCGAGATGGGCGGCGATCCCGCGCGCATCAACCCGCTCGTCCCGGCCGACCTCGTCATCGACCACTCGGTGCAGGTGGACTTCTTCGGGACCGGCTACGCCTTCGAGAAGAACGTGGCGCGCGAATACGAGCGCAACCGCGAGCGCTACTCCCTGCTGCGGTGGGCCCAGGAG